>JAAYRP010000255.1 GCA_012518715.1 Alcaligenaceae bacterium
AGAATCACCTGGTGATGTGGTGCTGTATCAGGGCCGCTCTTATAAATCCTACCGTGGTATGGGTAGTTTAGGGGCCATGGTAGACGGATCTGCAGACCGTTATTTCCAAGACGCGGGTAGCAATGCGGACAAACTTGTCCCCGAGGGTATCGAGGGGCGCGTGCCTTATAAAGGCTCGGTGTTAGCAATCATTTATCAGCTAGTGGGGGGGATCCGTGCCTCTATGGGGTATTGTGGTGCCGCTTCGATTGCTGAGCTACATGAAAAAGCCGAGTTTGTGGAAATCACAGCGGCTGGGGTGCGTGAATCCCATGTTCATGATGTTCAGATCACCAAAGAAGCCCCTAATTACCGGGCTGACTAAACGCGTTTAGTACCATACTTTATGCTTTGATCGGCCAGGCTGCACCTATGTGGCTTGGCCGATTGTCTTCTTACTTCATAAAATTATCATGCACCAACGCATTCTTATTCTTGACTACGGTTCACAAGTCACCCAACTCATCGCACGCCGTGTACGCGAAGCCGGCGCCTATTGTGAAATCCATCCTGGTGATGTTTCCGATGAGTTCATCCGCTCCCAACCTAACTTACATGGCATTATTCTTTCCGGTAGCCACGCTTCGGTTTATGCTCAAGACGCTTTAGCCGTGCCTGCGGCTGTCTTTGAGGCCGGTGTGCCCGTTTTGGGTATTTGCTATGGGATGCAAGCCATGGCTTTGCACCTAGGGGGTGAAACAGAACAAGCACAACGACGCGAGTTTGGGCATGCTCAAGTACGCGCGCATGGTCATACCGCTTTGCTAAAAGATATCCAAGACTTCCAGACGGCAGAAGGGCACGGCATGCTAAATGTTTGGATGTCTCATGGGGATCAGGTTACAGCTTTGCCCGAAGGCTTTGTACTGATGGCCTCCACCGAGTCATGCCCTATTGCTGGTATGGCCGATGAAAATCGTCGGTTTTATGGGGTGCAATTTCACCCCGAGGTGACACATACCCAACAAGGGGCTGCCATTTTTAATCGTTTTGTGCGTGATATTTGTGGCTGTAGTGGTGACTGGAATATGCCCGATTATGTCCAGGAAGCCATTGCCGCAATTCGGGAACAGGTAGGTTCGGATCACGTGATTTTAGGCCTGTCTGGAGGAGTGGATTCGTCGGTTGCTGCTGCTTTAATTCACCGCGCTATTGGCGATCAGCTAACGTGTGTGTTTGTGGACCATGGGTTGTTGCGCTTGAACGAAGGGCAGCAGGTTATGGAGACCTTCGCGCAGCATTTTGGCATGAATATTATTCACGTGGATGCGACCGATCAGTTTATGAGTAAGCTGGCTGGTGTGACGGACCCAGAGGCGAAGCGTAAAATCATTGGTAAAGAGTTTGTGGAGATTTTCCAAGCAGAAGCCGCTAAACAAACGAACGCCAAATGGCTGGCCCAAGGCACCATTTATCCTGATGTCATTGAGTCTGCTGCCGCAAAATCAGGCAAAGCCACTGGAATTAAATCGCACCATAACGTAGGCGGGCTGCCTGATACTCTGAATTTAAAGCTGCTTGAACCATTGCGTGAACTGTTCAAAGACGAGGTGCGCAAACTTGGTATTGCCTTAGGTCTACCCCATGACATGGTATATCGACATCCTTTCCCTGGACCCGGTTTAGGGGTGCGTATTTTAGGCGAAGTTAAAAAAGAATATGCCGACTTATTACGACGGGCGGATGCGATTTTTATCGAAGAGCTACGTAATACCGTGGATGAGGCTACTGGTAAGAATTGGTACGAGCTCACCTCTCAGGCATTTACTGTGTTTTTACCAGTAAAAAGTGTAGGTGTTATGGGCGATGCGCGCACTTACGAGTATGTCGTAGCGCTACGAGCGGTAGAAACCTCTGACTTTATGACTGCAGATTGGGCTGAGTTGCCTTATGCTTTATTAAAGCGGGTATCGAGTCGCATTATCAACGAGGTCCGCGGCATAAATCGCGTCACTTACGATGTCTCTAGCAAGCCCCCTGCCACCATCGAGTGGGAATAATCCCGCGTCTGGCACAGCCAGGCACCTGAAGGCATAAAAAGCCGCTAAGCCCGCGCTATTGCGGGCTTTTTGTGTTTGTTAGCCATTGGGTATAGGCTTTGTGGGTGGGAGGGCTTACGGAGTCTATGACTTTTTTATGATCGACTTTGTGGCGCACCATTAGGCGGGCATCGGCGACGGGGCGTGATCGGCAAAACCAGTGACAGCTATGTTGAAATAAGTATAGCTCAGCGGAAAAGTGGTACGCGCGTGTTTTGGCATCCCAATTTGGCACGTTGTCGGCAACGTAACGAAAACCAGCAGCATGGATGTATAACAGCTTTCGGAAATCGCGTTTCATAGAGGGGAATAGGCTTGTTAAAAAGGGCAGGTTATACGCCCAAACCCCCATGAGCGTACTGTTTTCAGTTTCGTGTTCGAAGGCTTCTGCTAGGCGCTGAGCTTGTGCCGCTACCGCTTGCTCGGTTTGTGTTACTGTGGCAAAGATTTGTTCTTGTCGGCTAGGGTCAGCTTCTTGAATGGCGCGGGAATAGGTTGTGGTTAACGTTTCCATGTGTTTTTCTAACTGCATAGTCGCCAAATGTCGACTAAGTAGCTGGATATGGTGGCGTTGATAACGTAGGCGCAAAACTTGCCCCATAATAAAAGCGATGAGCAGAGATAATGCAAAATTCACGGTTTTTATTCCTTAGTTTTGAGTCCTGTGAGCGTAATGGTATCTTATTTTGGCTAAAGGTATATGTTTAAGAGGGAGCGTCTCTCTATCTTAGCTAGCTTAATCGTTTTATACTTGGGGGTATAAATATGTCTAAACAGGCGAAAGGAAAACAAATGACTTCCTCTGAGAAAACACACAAAAAGGCAGAATCAGGCCTTTCTTTATTGCAAGGTCTTGCTATTTTAGGCGCCTTGGGTTTAATCGGTGCAGCGATTGCACGTTATTTTGCAGGGTAGTATGTCCACACCAAAAAAACTTGTTATTGCCACACGTGCCAGTCGTTTAGCGTTATGGCAAGCTGAGCACGTGCGGGATCGGTTACGTGCGCTCTACCCAGATTGCCAAGTAGAGCTACTGAGCATGAGCACCAAAGGCGATCGTATTTTAGACCGCAGTTTATCTAAAATCGGGGGTAAAGGGCTTTTTATTAAAGAGCTAGAAACCGCATTATTGGATGGGCGAGCGGACTTAGCAGTGCACTCCCTTAAAGACGTCCCCTATGATGTGCCTGCACCATTTGCTTTGCCTGTCATTATGGAGCGTGATGATCCTCGGGATGCTTTTGTGTCGAATCACTATGCTTCATTAGCGGATTTACCTCATGGTGCTGTGGTGGGTACATCCAGCTTGCGTCGGGAATCGCAGCTGCGCGAGCGCTTTGCACATTTAACGATTAAACCGCTACGCGGTAATTTAGACACACGCTTAGCCAAGCTGGATGCGGGCGAATTTGATGCCATCATTCTGGCTACGGCTGGCTTGAAACGCTTGGGCTTAGCGGAACGTATTCGTTCAAGTATTGCTATTGATGACAGCTTGCCTTCTGCAGGTCAAGGGGCTCTGGGCATAGAAACGCATGCCGATCGTCAGGATCTACAAGCTTGGCTGGCGCCTTTAGTGTGTCAAGCCTCTACATATCGAGCACAGGCCGAGCGCGCCGTGACGCGAGTGTTAGGTGGCTCATGTCAGGTACCTTTGGCGGCTTATGCTGAAATCGAAGGGGATCAACTTTGGGTTCGAGCCTTGGTTGCTGAGCCAGATGCTTCAGTGGTTTATCGGGCCGAGGCGCGTGGGCCGTTAGCCTCAGCGGAGGCCTTAGGGCAACAAGTAGGAGAAGACCTATTACAGCAGGGGGCGGATGAAATTCTAGCTAGGCTCTCTATTCCTACCGAGAATTAAATATGACCACGGTGGTTCTTACACGCCCAAAAGGAAAAAATGACAGACTGGAGCAGGCATTGCGCCAGTTGGGTGTTCAAAGCGTAGAGCTACCGGCCTTGGCCATTGCGCGCACTTTTACGGTTTTGCCTCAGGATTATGACCCTCAGGGCTTTGATTTGTTAATTTTTGTCAGTGCGCAAGCGGCACAGTTTTATTTAGAAGCGTTAACGGCAGCTGGAAAAACACTTGCTGCCGGTACTCGTATTGCTACAGTAGGAGCAGCCAGCGCCCAGCCTTTTTATCAGCAGCCTCAGCATTCTTCTTGGCAACTGATTCATCCGCCGGCCTCGCATCCCCGCCAGGACTCCGAGGCCCTATGGGTGCTTTTACAGCCTTTACTTCCGGATGTGCAACGGGTATTGTTGGTTCGTGGCCAACAGGGCCGTGAGTGGTTAAGCCAACAGTTACTTGGCCAGGGGAAAATACTCACTCGTTGTTGCATTTATCAGCGCTTGGCAGCACAGTGGTCTGCCAAAGACGCTATACAACTACAGCCTGATTTGGTAAAACCCCAATCAGTTGTTTTTTTGTTAACCAGCTCTGAAAGCACGCGTTCGATATATCATAATATCGTACGTTTAGGATGGGAATCGCTGTGGCAGCAAGCCCAGTTCGTTGCTATCCATCCGCGTATAGCGGATTGTCTCATAGAGCTCAGCGCTTTTACACCAGCGCAAGCTGCTGCACAGATTCATGTGTGTGCGCCGACGGAAACCGCTATGCTAGAGGCATTACGGTCGGTAGCGCTGCCCTGATAATGCTTAACGGATACAATGAAATCATGACAGAAAAAAGCGATAAGACACAGCAGGTTGATAAATCTGCTACATCCAATAAGCCCAAAGCGGCTTCCGCTGCGCCCGCTCCCTCTCGTAAAAAGTCGACAGGTCCTGTGGTGTTAACAGTTATTGCTGCGGCCATTATTGGTGGTGGGGCTCTCTGGTATGTGCAGCAAAATCAGGAGCACATACAACAGCAGTACCATACACAGCTTCAGCAAGTAGTCGCGCAAGCCCAAAAAAATCAAGAGACTTCCGCGCAAGCTTTGCAGCAGGTGCAAAATCAGCATCAGCAGTTACAGCAGTTGCAACAAGAATTGGCTCATACTAAAGAGCAGTTAGCTGATATGCGCGTGGCTTTGCAAACCATCAGTGATTCTGGCTCGGACCTTATGCTGCTTAATGATATCGAGCAGCTTGTGATCTTAGCCCAACAGCAATTACTGATTGGGGGGAATTTAGCCAATGCTATTGTGTCACTAGAAACCGCTCAAGCGCGGTTGTCCCAAGCAAATCGTCAAAGCTTAGCTGTGTTGATTCAAACGCTTAATGGGGATTTGGATCGCTTACGGACGGCTCAGGTAGTAGATGTCAGTAGCATTACTGCTCAATTGGATCGTTTGGCTGATCTGGTTGATAAAGCACCGCTATATGTACCAGATGCCAAAAACAGCAATATCAATGGGCAGGTTTCTTCTACTATAGAGCCCGCAGCTGACACAGAGGTTGAGTCTAACGTGCCCATTGATGCCCCTTGGTGGCAAAAAACCTTATCGAATGCGGCTGAGCTAACGCAAAAAGGCTGGAAAACGATCAGCCAGGATTTGGGGCAATTTGTTAGTGTACGTCGTGTTGATGATTCGGCGGCTTTGCTTATGTCTGCGGAGCAGGCGGATCGTTTTCGTGAACATTTACGCTTGCGGATTACCATGGCACAGTTGGCATTGATGACAAAGCAGACTAAGGTCTGGCAAGCGGAAATGGGGCATGTGGTGGATGCGATTGAGCAGCGTTTTGATCCAAGTTTAGCGATTACGCAACGCGCCCTGGCGTTAGCCACGCAGCTTGCAGACACCAATATTGATGTTAAGTTGCCTACTATTGATAACACGTTGGCAGCGATAGAGAGTCTAAAACAAGCAGAGCAGTCTGACGCTCCCGTTTCAGTGCCCGATTTACCCACCTCTGAGACAGATACAAAGCCAGCCCCTGCTGATGAGCCCAAAACCTCTGATGCTGCTCCAGAGACTAACTCAAAGGATCAGCCCGCAGCCGATAATGCTTCGACCGAGTCCGATCCTTTGCCGGCGGATCAGCCTGAGAGCAGTACAGTGACTCACACGTTTGAGCTCCAGCATTCATCCACACGTCAACAGGTGGTGTAACTATGAAAACCTGGATTTGGACATGTATTGTATTTGTAGCGGCCGTAGCACTAGCGCTGGTGTTACGTGATCATAATGGTAATGTACTGATTGTTGCACCGCCTTGGCACGTGAGCTTTTCTATTACTTTTGGTGTGATCGCTCTGATTGCCGGTTTTTTTGGTTTTTATGCACTATTACGTTTACTTTCGTGGTTAACAGGCAGTCCCGAGCGTTTTAAGATTTGGCGACGTCGCCGTGCAGAAAAACGTGATCAAG
>JAAYRP010000256.1 GCA_012518715.1 Alcaligenaceae bacterium
CAAGTCACCTTAGTAGGTGCTGGGCCTGGGGATAGCGGGTTGTTAACACTGGCCGGATTTCAAGCTTTGCAGGCGGCGGATGTGGTGTTATATGACGCGCTGGTGGGCAAAGACGTATTAGCTTTTATACGACGTGATGCACAGCGTATTGCCGTGGGTAAACGCGCCCATGCGCATCAGGTTGATCAAGCCACGACGAATCAGCTATTGATTCAGTATGCTCAGCAAGGCTTGCGTGTGGTGCGTTTAAAGGGCGGGGATCCGTTTGTATTTGGGCGTGGTGCCGAGGAGTTAGAAGCGCTCAAAGCTGCGGGGGTGAGTTATCGTGTTGTGCCGGGTATTACTGCCGCGCTGGGGGCGACCGCGTATGCGGGCATTCCCCTGACCCATCGCTTATATGCTCAGGCGGCATTATTTATTACTGGTCATTGCCGCGCTGAGGGTGATGACATTGATTGGTCTTGCTTGGCACGACAGCGGCAAACTTTAGTGATTTATATGGGGACTTTAAAAGCGACTGAGATCAGCACGCAGCTAATAGCCCATGGTAAAGCTTCCACAACCCCTGTGGCTATTATTAGCCAGGGGACCCTAGCAGAGCAGCAGGTTCAGGTGGGGACACTAGCCACATTGCCCGCCTTAGCACAACAGGCAGAGCGGCCCGCATTAATTGTAGTGGGGGAAGTGGTGCAGTTGCAGGCCTCATTGCAGTGGTTTTCCTAAGGTTTTCTTGAGCGTAACGGTGCGATCGCTTAATCTATAGAATTTTGCGTTATATGCCGTGATAGTGTCATGAGGTTTTGGCACACTGGCATGGATCGCCTTTTTTATTGCTAGAAAGAGAAAACCATGGATTTACCTTATCATCAGCTAACGATGACAATTTTAATGACCCCAGATACCGCTAATTTTTCGGGTAATGTTCATGGGGGTACGATTCTAAAGCTTTTGGATCAGGTCGCCTATGCCTGTGCTAGCCGTTATGCGAATCGTTATGTGGTGACATTGAGTGTAGATCAAGTCACGTTTAGACAGCCGGTTCATGTGGGTGAGCTGGTTACCTTTTTAGCCAGTGTGAACTATACGGGGACTTCCTCCATGGAGGTCGGTATTAAAGTGATTGCAGAAGACATTCGACATCGTTTGGTGCGCCATGTGAATAGCTGCTTTTTTACCATGGTGGCGGTGGATGACGAGGGCAAGCCTACCGAGGTAAAACCGTTAACGCCCACCACACCTGATGAGATTCGGCGCTTTAAGGCCGCCCAAATTCGGCGTCAGTTGCGTAAAGAAATGGAGCAACGCCAAATGGAAATTTTGGCGTCGCATAAACGTGATGAAGCGGTATAACTAGCCCATTTTACGCAGGGTCAAAATCTGTTCACTGCGCCCAAATGGCCCATGAATATCATGCAATATGGCGCTGGTTAGACCAATACCGTCAGTGCCGTATTGCTGTACGGTTTCCAAACCCAGCCAGCGGCCGCTTGGGTAGCGGTAAAGGTGGATTTGTAAATCCAGGTTCGGAAAGCTCCACGTAAAAGGATCCTCTTGGCGTACGGCTGTGCCGTTAGCGGTATCCACCATCCCCATCAGATGAACAAAATCACTTTTTTCTTGGCCTTCGACCATGGCTTTTTCATTGGAAAGCCACACAATGCCATGCCCAGCGCGATGATTTGGGTCCACTTTAACGATGAGGCTTTGAATATAACCACCTGGCCAGCGTGTCATCCCCTCCCATAAAGGTAGCTGGTCGGGGTGGGTAACTGGCTGGTCTTCCAGACCGGCAATCTCAGAGCTATCCGATGTACACATCCGCCATACACGCGCCACAATACATGTTTTGTTATTGGCTTGCATGGTGGACTCGATGAGTTCAATGGTTTTGCCTGGGCGAATAACACGTGTAGTGATAGAAAACTCACCGGCGGCAATTAAGCCAAAGATATCAAAACTAATTCTTCCGATACGCATGCCCTCGCGTGGCTGAAACTGCTCAAGCTCGGCGGCAATAATACCGCTAGCGGGAGCCATGTGTTGTTCATGTGGATTCCAGGCCCCTTGGGCATGTTGTGTGGAGCGATAAGTGGCGGTGACGACTCCTTGCTTGTCAATGTGTCTATCGATGAATTGGTAGTAAGCACTCATAATCAATTTGCCTCGTATTATTCTCTGTTTTCTCTATTTTTGATTTTTCAATGTAGCACTAATTTGTGAATTGGGTAGGGCAGCACTGAGATTAACGATAAAATAAGCCCTATTTTAGTGTTAACACGGCACGTGCCTGTGGGAATGTCACATCAGTGGCAAGGTTTTAATTTTCATTTATTGAGTATGTGCGAGGTTTGTGCATCGTCCAGTTATCACCTAAGCACTCCGGTGCGATGAGGTGGGAAGGGGTAAAAAATGGACATAATCAGTACGCCGATCACCGTGATGTTTGTGATCTATATTTTGGCAATGTTGTTGATCGGCTGGTTAGGCTATAGGTCAACGCAAGACTTGTCAGACTACATTTTAGGGGGGCGTAAGCTCGGGGCTTTTGTGGTGGCTTTAGCCGCAGGCGCGTCAGACATGAGTGGTTGGCTGTTAATGGGTCTGCCTGGCGAGGTGTATGACACAGGGTTATCCGCTTCATGGATCGCGATTGGTTTAATCATTGGTGCCTATTTTAATTGGCGCTTGGTGGCGGCGCGTTTACGCGTTTATACCGAACGCTCTGGGGATGCGCTGACGTTGCCAGATTATTTTTCCAATCGCTTTCAGGATACGTCTAATGTGTTGCGTATCGTTTCAGCGATTGTGATCCTGCTGTTTTTTACCTTGTACTGTGCATCGGGCGTTGTGGCTGGGGCGCGCTTATTTGAAAGCATGTTTGGCATGTCTTATCCTGCGGCCTTGTGGCTCGGTGCTTTTTGTACGATTGCGTATGTATTTATTGGTGGGTTTTTAGCGGTGAGCTGGACCGACACGGTCCAAGCTTCGCTCATGTTTACTGCATTAGTACTGATTCCTTTGATTGTGTTGCATCAGGTGGGCGGGCTTAACGAGGCCGTGACAGTAGCGCAGTCCGTACAGCCAACTAGTGTGGATGTGTTATCAGGCGTATCTAAAGTTGGCGTGATTTCTGCCTTAGCGTGGGGCTTGGGGTATTTTGGGCAGCCTCATATTTTGGTGCGCTTTATGGCAGCGGATTCGGTGCAAACCATTCCCCATGCACGTCGAATTGGTATGACGTGGATGATTTTATGCTTAGGGGGGGCGGTGGCTGTTGGATTTTTTGGGATCGCGTATTTTGCGGCACACCCTGAACAGGCGGCAGGGGTCATCGCTAACCCCGAGCGTGTTTTTATTGAGTTTTCTATGCTGCTGTTTAACCCATGGATTGCAGGCATTTTATTGGCGGCGATTTTGGCCGCGGTGATGAGTACCTTATCGGCTCAGCTTTTGGTTTGTTCCAGCTCATTGACTCAAGATATTTATAAAACCTTTGTGCGTCGTCGTGCTAGCGATAAGGAGCTGGTATGGTTTGGACGATCTATGGTGTTGTTGGTAGCACTTATTGCGATTGCTCTGGCATGGAATCCAGAGAGCCGGGTATTGGCGATGGTGAGCTATGCATGGGCGGGGTTTGGTGCTGCATTTGGTCCGGTGGTGTTGATGTCGTTGATGTGGCGTCGTATGACCCGAAATGGGGCGTTGGCGGGCATGATTGTCGGAGCGGTGGTGGTTTTGGTTTGGAACCATTTTAGTTGGTTTGGTATTTATGAAATTATTCCGGGGTTTTTATTTGGTACGCTAGCCATTTATCTTGTGAGCCAGATGGGGAGAGAGCCGGATGCTACAGTAACAGAGGTATTTGACCAGGTGCAGACCGAATTACGAGCACTGTAATTGCACCTTATTTTGCGCGGCCTTTATGGCCGCTTTTTTTTTCCAGTGTATGATAGATGTATGACGTCACACGCTGTAGTAGGCAGCGGCTTGTAGTTTGGGTCGGCTGAAACAAACAGCGTTCACCAACGAGCAAGGAGGTTTTGTATGTCACATCCCAACAGCTTTAAAGCACGTGGCGAGCTCACAGTAGGCTCGCAGTCTTATCAAATTTTTCAGCTATCTGCCCTACAAGATCAAGGCTTAGACGTACACCGTTTGCCCTACGGTCTGAAAATCCTCCTCGAAAATTTATTGCGTACCGAAGACGGGGTTAATGTAACCGCGGATCATATTCGCTTTTTGGCGAATTGGGATCCCAGTGCGCAGCCTGACTATGAGATTGCTTTTAGCCCTGCTCGGGTCGTGTTGCAGGATTTCACTGGGGTACCAGCAGTAGTGGATTTGGCCGCCATGCGCGAAGCCATGGCGCAGTTAGGCGGAGACCCAAAACGGATTAATCCATTGGTGCCAGTAGAGCTGGTGATTGACCACTCTGTGATTGTGGATGATTTTGCGCATAACCAATCGTTTCAGCGTAACGTCGAAATTGAATACCAGCGTAATGTGGAGCGCTATCAGTTTTTGCGTTGGGGGCAAGAGGCTTTTGATAATTTTAAAGTGGCGCCTCCGGGAACAGGGATCGTGCATCAGGTGAACCTAGAGCATCTGTCGCGTGTTGTTTTTACCAAAGAAGAGAACGGCACCGCCTATGCGTATCCTGATACCTGTGTGGGGACAGATTCGCATACACCGATGGTGAACGGCTTAGGTGTAGTTGCTTGGGGCGTTGGGGGTATTGAGGCCGAAGCCGCTATGCTGGGGCAACCCATTTCTATGTTGGTGCCACGAGTGGTGGGTTTTAAACTTACGGGCTCTTTACCCGAAGGGGTGACTGCGACGGACTTGGTTTTAACGATTACCGAGATGTTGCGTAAGCACGGCGTAGTGGGCAAGTTTGTGGAATTTTATGGTCCTGGGGTCAGCGCGGTGCCTTTA
>JAAYRP010000257.1 GCA_012518715.1 Alcaligenaceae bacterium
AAGCCGCAGCATGCAGCAAGCACACTGCGGCCCAAACCCCTGATCAACAGGGGCACCTATAGCGAGACGGTATAACTCGCTACTGGCGCACACCGCTATATTATTACATATATAACGCAATGAAATAAAATAACAACAGCAATACAACAGTTAGCGTTATCCTCTTATCTTTATTTGCTTTACGGAATTTTATTTATGGTGGATGTCATCTTCCCTTTTATCGGGGGAGTGGGGTTGTTTTTAGTCGGAATGATGCTGCTTTCTAAAGGCTTGGTTGCATTTGCAGGTCAGACCTTACGTAAAGCATTGATGCGATTTACTGGAACACCACTCAAAGCATTTTGTTCTGGTGCCGTTCTTACAGCCATGATGCAGTCCTCAACGGCGACTACCGTCACACTAATTGGCTTTGTGAGTGCTGGGCTGATTTCTTTTAGTCATGCTATTGGCGTAGTGATGGGGGCCAGCCTTGGAAATACCGCAGCAGGTTGGCTCGTGTCAGGGGTCGCGCTAAAAATTAATCTTAGCTTCTATACCATGCCGCTCATTGGTATTGGTGCTCTCCTTAAACTGCTTGCTCGCGGGCGCGCGGCCGATTTTGGTATGGCGATAGCTGGCTTTGGGATTTTATTTCTCGGCTTACGCACTCTGCAAGATGCGATGACTGGGCTCACTGGGCATTTTGATCTAGCTACTCTCCCCGTAGGGGGGCTAGGCGCGCATCTTATTATTATGCTGATTGGTTTTGCCCTAACCACCTTATTACAATCTTCTACAGCAGCGATTGCCACCACCCTTACCGCGGTCCATACCGGAGCCATCAGCTTAGATCAGGCTGGAGCCGTTATCGTGGGCGCAGCCATTGGCACTACCGTTACCAGCGCTTTAGTCAGTATTGGCGCAAGTACGGCGGCTAAACGAACCGCCTTAGCGCATATTCTTTTTAATGTGGTGGTGGGGCTTATTGCTTTGGTATTGCTACCGGGCTATTTATATCTATTAACCCAAATTGCCCGCTGGCTAGGCACCCAGCCGGGCGCGATTAGCTTAGCGGCCTTCCATACCCTATTTATTTTAATTGGCTCTGCTTTAATTCTCCCCTTTACCGAGGCATTTGCTCGTCTTGTTGAACGACTTTTGCCAGAAAAAGCCAATGATCTTACCCCCCATTTGGATAGCACCCTGCTAAGCGTACCGGATATTGCACTAGAAGCCGCCCAACGCACCATCGAGGATTTAGCGCATCGTCTGCTGACGTATCATCGCCTACTTATCACCAATCAGCCCCACCCAAAAAGCTTGGCATTGCAACAGCATATGCAAGCCTTAGAGTCTGTCTTTGATTTTGTGACGCGCATCCACGTTGATAGCGACGACCCGCGCTTAAATGCCATGCAGGTGGCACAGCTGCACGCTATTGACCACCTATTACGCCTGGCATCCCGTCAACTCTATTTTATTGAAGATGGCCATGAAATGAATCAACGGGCTTTTGCACAAGCTATCGAGCACAGCTTAGAGCAACTGCGCCTAATTGAGTCAGGCTTAACACACAATACCCCTGACCAATGGGTCAAAAAACTTAAAGTAGAAGCCAAAGCTTTAAAAGAGCTTTCTGTAGAAACCAGAAAAGCACTATTACAGCAGCCAGGGCAGACAACCTCAAACCGCGACATTTTAATTGAAACCGATAGTTATCGCTGGCTTGAACGCAACGGACACCATATTTGGCGTCTTGGCTACTACCTTGACCAATCACGCCAGGCTCAGCCCGATCAATAAGGATCACTACTCATAAACCGCAATAGCCTATTTATAAAAAGCCTTAGATAATACACAACAAAACCTCCGTTTTATCTAAGGCTATTATGATTACTTTATCGCATTGTATTGATTTAGATCGCCGCGACGAGCTCGCCCCTTTGCGTGAGCAGTTTGCCCTACCGGAAAATACCATTTATTTAGACGGGAACTCGTTAGGTGCCCAACCCAAAGCCGCATTAAAACGCGCACAACAGATTATCGAGCACGAGTGGGGCACAGACCTAATCCAAAGCTGGAATAAAGCGGGATGGTTTCAGCGCCCACTTACACTAGGCAATGAGCTCGCTCCACTGATCGGTGCCGCTCAAGACGAAGTCGCCATTACGGACTCCACCTCGGTCAACCTGTTTAAAGCCGTAGCGGCGGCCCTCCATATCCAAAAACAAAACCCTGCCACTGCTGCCAAACGGGTGATTGTCACGGAGCGCAGTAATTTTCCTACCGATATTTATATCCTTGAGGGCATTAATCATTTTCTGGGCCAGTCGTATGAAATTCGTCTCGTCGATAGCCCGGAAGCACTCTACCAAGCCATTGATGCCGATGTCGCCGTCGTCTTACTCACCCACGTGAATTATCGTACAGGCTACATGCTTGATATGCCCGCGCTAACCGCGCACGCCCATCAACATCAAGCCCTCATCATCTGGGATTTATGTCATTCCGCTGGCGCGGTTCCTGTGGATCTTCACGCCGCTCATGCGGATTTTGCGGTAGGCTGTACGTATAAATACCTGAATGCTGGCCCAGGTGCTCCCGCGTTTATCTGGGTTCCCAAAAAGCATCAAGCACAATTTTTACAGCCGCTCACCGGCTGGTGGGCGCATCGTTCTCCTTTTGCCATGCAACCTAGTTTTGCTGCTGCCGGCGATATACGCGGTGCGCTTTGCGGTACCCAGCCTATGATTTCCTTATCTTTAGTCGCCTGCGGTCTCGATGTTTTCAAACAAACCACTATGGAAAAAATTCGCGCTAAATCACTGGCGCTTAGTGATTTGTTTATTCAGCTCCTTGAGCAATATTGCGGGTCGCATCCTTTGCAATTAGAAACCCCCTTAGAACACGAGTGCCGCGGCAGTCAGGTCAGTGTCGCCCATCCACATGGCTATGCCATAATGCAAGCATTGATTGCCCGTGGTGTCATTGGCGACTACCGTGAACCCCATATTATGCGCTTTGGATTTACCCCTTTATACACGTCTTACCAGGACGTGTGGCAAGCCGTACACATCCTCGCCGATATCTTGGATCACAAAAAATACGATGCCAACCTAGAAAAAAATGCCGTGACTTGATCACAATCTGCACATACACTGCCCCCCATTTAAATGGATCTTACGAACGGGCTCCTTTTTTGATGGTACTCAGCCTTTTGTATTGGGGTTTATTACCCTCGATTACAGCGAGATCAGCAACATGAATAGAAAAATCTGGGATATTTCTCCACCTATCCATAGCCAAAGCCCCGTTTTCCCCGGTGACGCCCCCTATCAGCAAACATGGACTTGGCAGCTCAGTGATACCTGTCCAGTCAATGTCAGTACGCTGCGCTTATCCCCGCATGTGGGGGCGCATGCCGATGCCCCCCTGCATTACAAAGCCGGAGCAGCCAGTGCCGGCATGATGGATCTACACCCTTTTTTAGGGCCATGTCGTGTGTTGCATGTCATTGGTTGTACGGGCTTAATTCAACCTCATCATATTGAACATGCGCTTTTATATGCGCCCCCACGGATTTTAGTGCGTACCTATAAAGACCAAGTGCCCCACGTCTGGGAAGATTCGTTTGCCGCCTTTGCGCCCGAAACCATTGACTTGCTCCATGCCCATGGCATTCGTCTTATTGGTATTGATACTCCGAGCATCGACCCGGCTAGCAGCAAAAGCTTAGATAGCCACAAGCGTATTTTGTCTTATGATATGCGTGTACTAGAAAATCTTGATTTGTGCGCTGTCGATGCAGGGGACTATGAACTCATTGCTTTACCTCTTAAACTCATGGAAGCGGACGCCAGCCCCGTTCGCGCCATATTACGTGCTTTATAAATAAACATGATGACCAATGCTCAAAACCCAGAAGAGATTGTAAAAGCCGAAGGCGCTCAATTAGATTTTTCTAACGATATGACCTATGGCAGCTACCTAGATTTAGATGCCATTCTCAATGCGCAGCACCCTTTATCCCCTGACCACAATGAAATGCTGTTTATTATTCAGCATCAAACCAGTGAGCTCTGGATGAAGCTGATGCTGCACGAAATGCGAGCCGCTTTAATCCATTTACAACAAGATCAATTACATACTGTATTTAAAATGCTGGCGCGTGTAAGCCGAATTATGGAGCAGCTAGTCCACGCATGGACTGTGCTATCAACCATGACCCCACCCGAATACAGTGCTTTACGTCCCTATCTGGCGCGCTCTAGTGGTTTTCAAAGCTATCAATATCGTCAAATTGAGTTTTTACTAGGCAATAAAAACGCCGCCATGCTTAAGCCACATGCACACCGAGCCGATATTCTACAAGCGGTACAACATGTTTATGAAGCCCCATCACTGTATGACGAAGCGCTACGCTTTATGGCACGCCAAGGGCTACCTGTTCCTGCCGCTTATCTCGATCGCGACTGGACGCAACCCTATCAGGCCAATGCCGATGTTCAAGCCGCTTGGCTGATCGCCTATCAAAATCCAGAGCAATACTGGGATGTCTATCAGCTTGGAGAAAAGCTTACAGATATTGAAGATGCTTTTCGCCAATGGCGCTTTAGGCATCTTACTACCGTAGAGCGGGTCATCGGCTTTAAGCGTGGTACAGGCGGCACCTCGGGCGTAGACTATTTACGCAAAATGCTTGATGTGGTGCTTTTTCCTGAGCTTTGGCGCCTACGTACGGAGCTTTAAGCTTTGTCCTCTAGGCTATCCCATAAGGCTGGAGCCTTATTGCTTTCGGCCAGTTTATCCAGATAGGCTCGGTGGGCAGCTTGGTCTTGTTCTGTTGCATATAAAATAGGTAAACGGCTGGCATCAAATCGTGCTAAGCCGCTTTGGTCTTTTTGGTTATCATCGTGGCGATCAAAGCTCATCAATAGGCTTTCTTGCCCACGTGTCATCGCTAACCAAACGTCGGCTAATAGCTCCGAGTCCAGTAACGCCCCGTGTAAGACTCGATGCTCATTAGAAATCCCGTAGCGATCACAAAGCGCATCTAGGTTATTACGCTTTCCTGGGTGAAGCTCGCGCGCATAGACTAATGAGTCTGTGATTTTTCCGCAAAAACTACTAAAAGGGGCATAACCAAAGCGCGTAAACTCTGCATCCAAAAACTTGGTATCAAAAGGCGCGTTATGAATAATCACTTCTGCACCTTTAACAAAAGC
>JAAYRP010000258.1 GCA_012518715.1 Alcaligenaceae bacterium
ACTATTGTATTGATAAAGCCGAGGACAGCGCAGCCTGCCATTACTTGCAGCAATTAGCGGCGCAGTTACCTACTATTCACTTATCAATCCATGAGAGTGCTAAAGGGCAGCGTTTAACACCCGAGCAGCTGATGTCAACCATGTCTAGCACACAAAGCTATGAGCTTTGGTTTTGCGGCCCCACAGGCTTGTTGCACGCGCTTGAAGCAACATTAAAACAAAACTTTGATCGTGAGCAGCTCACTATTCATAGCGAAGCGTTCCAAATGCGATAGTGAGGGTTCGTTGGTTGTTAATTGATATGTAGAGGGATTGTTACCGGGCCATCGTTAATAAGATGGACCTGCATATCCGCACCAAACTGTCCCGTTTCCACGATAGGGTGGATCGCTTTGGCTTGAGTAACAAACAAATCAAATAGTGCTTTGGCTTGGGCGGGTGGGGCGGCCTGGGTAAAGCTAGGTCGATTCCCACGACGGGTGTCTGCGGCGAGGGTAAACTGGCTTACTAGTAAAAGCCCCCCACCAATTTGCCCAATATTCCGATTCATTTTTCCGTCTATATCACTAAAAATTCTTAAAGAGATAATTTTTTGCAACATTTTGCCAATTGTTGCGGGGGTGTCTGTGGGCTCAGCGCAAGCAAAAACCAAAAGCCCTGCACCGATTTCCCCAGTAAGTCTTTCATTTATCATCACTTTTGCTTTTTTTACGCGTTGCACTAGACAAATCATCGCTATATACCTTGCTTTATATGGTGTTGTAGACATTAAGGGTACAATAAACATAATGTGACAGACTTCGTTACAGCGAACAAAACCTGTCTGTCTCGGAATGTATTATTGATTACCTTTGTTGGAGAGCGTCCATGAATAACATGAGTCGGCGCCAGTTTTTTAAGGTAACAGGGGGAACACTAGCCGGGTCAAGCTTGGCCATGCTAGGGGTAGCACCAACGCCTGCCGTAGCAGCGGCGCGTCAATACAAATTGACACGCATGGTCGAAACCCGCAGCACCTGTCCTTATTGTTCGGTAGCCTGTGGAATTTTACTGTATAGCCTAGGTGATGGCGCGATGAACGCCAAACCAAGTGTTGTTCACATCGAAGGGGACCATGATCACCCTGTTAACCGCGGGACACTCTGTCCTAAAGGTGCAGGGTTGGTTGACTTTATTCACAGTCCGAACCGTCTTAAATATCCCGAGTACCGCGCGCCCGGTTCCGATACGTGGCAGCGTATCTCTTGGGATGAGGCCTTAACCCGTATCGCTAAACTCATGAAAGAGGACCGCGATGCCAACTTTGTGGAAAAGACGGATGACGGCAAAACCGTAAACCGTTGGACAACCACAGGTATGCTTGCTGCCTCTGCCAGTAGTAACGAGGTGGGTTACATCACCCACAAAGTAGCTCGTACACTGGGGATGTTGGCATTCGATAACCAAGCACGCGTTTGACATGGTCCGACGGTGGCAGGTCTTGCCCCGACGTTTGGCCGAGGTGCGATGACGAACCATTGGGTCGACATCAAAAACGCCGATGTGGTCTTAATTATGGGCGGTAACGCAGCAGAAGCTCACCCTTGCGGGTTTAAATGGGTTACTGAAGCCAAAGCTCATAACAATGCAAAACTGATTGTGGTTGATCCGCGCTTTACACGCTCTGCTTCGGTAGCGGACTTGTACGCGCCCATTCGTACCGGAACCGATATTGTGTTCTTGGGCGGTGTGATCAAATACTTATTAGATAACGACAAAATCCAACACGAGTACGTGCGTAATTACACGGACTTTAGCTTCGTGGTGCGCGAAGATTTTGACTTCGAGGACGGGATTTTCTCCGGCTATGACGAGGAAAATCGTACGTATAACAAAGACTCGTGGGATTATGAACGTGACGAAGACGGTATGGTTGTGGTGGATCGCACCCTACAACACCCTCGTTGCGTTTATCAGCTATTGAAAAAACACTACGAGCGCTATACGCCAGAAATGGTGAATCGCGTCTGTGGTACGCCGATTGATAAATTTAATCAGGTCTGTGAGCTGCTCGCGTCTACGTCAACCCCTGATCGTGCGGGGACGATTTTGTATGCGCTTGGTTGGACACAGCACTCGATTGGCTCCCAAATCATTCGTACAGGCGCCATGATGCAGTTGTTACTAGGTAACATCGGTATCGCGGGTGGTGGTATGAACGCGTTGCGTGGTCACTCCAACATCCAAGGCCTAACCGACTTGGGTTTAATGTCAAACTTGCTGCCTGGCTACATGACGTTGCCAAACGAGGCCGAGCAAGACTTTGATGCCTATATTGCGGCGCGTGCGCCTAAACAGTTACGTCCTAACCAGCTTAGTTACTGGAGTAACTACAAAAAATTCCACGTCAGCTTGATGAAAGCCTGGTGGGGTGATCATGCACATGCTGACAATAACTTTGCTTTTGATTATTTGCCAAAGCTCGATAAGCTGTACGATATGCTACAGACCTATGAGCTCATGAACCAAGGCAAGGTCAATGGCTACATTTGTCAGGGCTTTAACCCATTAGCCGCAGCACCTAACAAAGCTAAGCTACTCAAAGGCTTCTCTAAACTAAAATACATGGTGATCATGGATCCATTAGTGACAGAGACCTCTGAATTCTGGCGAAATGTTGGTGAGTACAACGATGTAAAAACTGAAGACATTCAAACAGAAGTCTTCCGCTTGCCTACCTCTTGTTTTGCAGAGGAAGAAGGAGCATTGGTGAACTCAGGTCGATGGTTGCAATGGCACTGGAAAGCGGCAGAACCCCCAGGGGAAGCCAAAACCGACATTGAAATCATGGCGCTGCTTTATCAAAACATCCGTGCGCTTTACGAAAAAGAGGGCGGGGCATACCCAGATCCTATTCTGAATCTGTACTGGCCTTACTCTAACCCAAATCACCCAACCGCCGAAGAGCTAGCCAAAGAGCTAAACGGTCGTGCTTTGGTGGATTTGCGTAATGCCAATGGCGATATTATCCGCAAAGCGGGTGAGCAGCTTTCAGGTTTCGGTGAGATGCGTGATGATGGCTCCACCTTAGGTGGTTGCTGGATTTATGCAGGCTCCTGGACTGAGGCGGGCAATATGATGGCACGTCGCGACAATAGCGATCCGACTGGCGTGGGTCAAACCCTAAACTGGGCTTGGGCATGGCCAGCTAACCGTCGTGTGCTATATAACCGTGCTTCGTGTGACCTGGACGGTAAGCCATTTGATCCAACGCGTTCATTGATCCATTGGGATGGTAAAAAATGGACAGGGGCGGATGTGCCTGACTTTAAGGCCGATGAAACCCCACGTGATGGAATGGGGCCATTTATTATGAACCCCGAAGGCGTGGCCCGTTTCTTTGCACGCAAAGGCATGGCCGAAGGTCCATTCCCCGTTCACTACGAACCCTTTGAGACCCCGCTTGGCTATAACCCATTGTTTAAAGACAATGATAAAGCCACAAGCAATCCTGCCGCACGCGTGTTTAAAGACGACTGGGCGCAGTTCGGAAAATCCGATCAGTTCCCTTATGTGGGTACCACATACCGTCTAACCGAGCATTTCCATTACTGGACTAAGCACGTGCAGCTCAACGCGATCATTCAGCCGCAGCAGTTTGTGGAGATTGGAGCAGAGCTAGCGGGAGAACTGGGCATCAAAGAAGGCGATACGGTAAAAGTTTCCTCCAATCGTGGCTATATCAAAGCCAAGGCGGTGGTCACTAAGCGTATTCGTGGTCTAGATATTGATGGCAAACGGGTACATCAGATTGGTATCCCCATTCACTGGGGCTTTGCTGGGATTACTAAACCCGGGTTCTTGGCGAATACACTGACTCCTTTTGTTGGAGACGGTAACTCGCAAACCCCCGAGTTCAAATCCTTCTTAGTCAACGTGGAAAAGGTGTAAGGAGTCATCATGGCATTAGAAGCAATGGACATTAAACGTCGCTCGGCGACTACTACTCCTTCGCCTAGCGTTCGTAAACCTATCGCTGCCACCGAGGGCGTTGCTAAATTGATCGATACATCCAAATGTATCGGCTGTAAGGCATGTCAGGTGGCCTGTATGGAGTGGAACGACCTACGTGACGAAATCGGTCATAACGTTGGGGTGTATGACAACCCAGCAGACTTGACCGAAAACACGTGGACGTTGATGCGTTTTGCAGAGCACGAAAAAGACGATGGCGATCTAGAGTGGCTCATCCGTAAGGATGGCTGTATGCACTGTGAAGACCCAGGCTGTTTAAAAGCCTGTCCTTCACCGGGCGCTATTGTTCAGCATACCAATGGTATTGTGGACTTTAACCAAGCCAACTGTATTGGTTGTGGTTATTGTGTCACAGGCTGTCCTTTTAATATTCCTCGGATATCTAAAGAGGACAATAAAGCCTACAAATGTACGCTGTGTTCTGATCGTGTTGCTGTAGGACAAGAGCCCGCTTGCGTAAAAACCTGCCCTACCGGTGCAATTGTGTTTGGTACCAAAGAGGAAATGAAGCAACATGCTGCAGAGCGTGTCGTGGATTTGCAATCGCGTGGTTACCAAAATGCGGGCTTGTACGATCCGCAAGGTGTGGGTGGAACGCACGTGATGTATGTATTGCATCACGCGGATCAACCCGAGCTTTACAGCAACTTACCTAAGGACCCGCAAATCAGTCCGATGGTGTCTTTCTGGAAAGGCCTAGCTAAGCCTTTTGGCGTGGCAACGATGGCATTAACCGCATTGGTTGGATTTATCCATTACATGCGCACTGGTCCAGTTGAAACCACCGAGGACGATGAGCGCGCAGCCAAGGAGGAAACCCATGTCTGATCCTAAAAAATACACGATTGTTCGCTACACTCCGAGCCAGCGCATCAATCATTGGATCATTGCTATTAGCTTTGTGCTGTTAGCGGTTTCCGGTTTGGCGCTGTTTCATCCCGCTTTTTTCTGGATGACGAATCTGTTAGGTGGTGGTCCGTGGACACGCATTTTGCATCCCTTTATTGGGGTGGTGATGTTTGTCAGTTTCTTTGCTTTTGCTATTCGTTTATGGCGTTTTAACAAAATAACGAAAAAAGACAGAGAATGGCTGGCAGCCATGCCTAAAGTATTAAAAAATCAATCGGAAGGTGTACCGGATACGGATCGCTATAATGGCGGTCAAAAGGTACTGTTTTACGCTTTGATTATTTTAATGCTTGGCCTGATGGCTTCAGGTATCGTGATGTGGCGTGAGTACTTCTCGCACTTATTCAGTATTGATATGGTGCGTTTAGCTTCTTTGCTACATGCTTTCTTTGCCTTCTTGCTAATTTGTGCCATTATTGTGCACGTCTATGCAGGTATCTGGGTCAAAGGTTCTATGCGTGCAATGACGCGTGGTACTGTTAGCCCCGGATGGGCGTGGAAAAATCACCGCGATTGGTACCGTAAAATCGTACGTGGTTCTAACGCAAAATAAGCGTTTCTCTTAGTTTTACACCACGTTGGCTGCTGTCGTTCTCAGAGCGATAGCAGCCGTCTTTTTCTTAGGAGTTTCGATGCAACGCATCCTACCCCGTGGTGAGATCGAAAGTTTGGATCACACCCATATTCCTCGTATTTTTCAAGCTGAATCTCGTTTTGTTTTTCAGGAGCGTGCGAGCCGTTTACGTCAATTGGCAACGGATAGTCCAATTCAAGCCTATTTGTTGCTGATGGCGCATGTGGCTGATGCCCAGCATAATGCTTTGGCCAAGTACACCGCCTTACCTGGGGCAAGTGCCGAGCAAGTAGATCGAGCTCAAACACACGGCATGCCCCCATTACAAGCCACCGGTTGGCAGCGCGATCCGCAGTGGCGCCAGATCCTGGCAGATATTGTGCAAGAGGTGCTTCAGCAGCCAGATGTATTAGCGGCAGCCCAAACCGTTTTAAAAGACTTGTTGCAAGCGATAGAGCAGGAGCCAGAGCAGCTGGAAGCCTTGGCTGATGCCATGCTTGCTCGCTTTGAGGAGGGCATTGATGCGGCTCGCGCTCCTTTTGTGATGGCGGCCTTGCAGGTGTATTGGACGCGCTTAGCGGTGGATTTTGATACCGCACAATTACCAGTGATTACCCCTTTTGGTGTCTGTCCATGTTGTGGGAGCTTGCCGGTATCTACCATTGTTCGCATTGGAGGCTCGCGAGAGGGCATGCGCTATGCGACTTGTTCCCTGTGTTCTACTGAATGGCATATCGTACGGGTGACTTGTACGCATTGTGAGGACACGGAGAAAATTGCGTATCATTCTATTGCCGATGCGTCGGAGGCGATCAAAGCCGAGTCATGCGGAAAATGTCATACCTACCGTAAAATCTTCTATCAGGAAAAAGATCAAATGGTTGAAGCTGTGGCAGATGACTTAGCGAGCTTGGAGCTAGACGTACTCATGGGCGATGAGGGTTTTTTCCGCGTCAATGATAATCCGTTGTTATGGCAGAGCGCAAAGGACTCATGATTGATTCCACTTCTTTGGATCCGACGGCGTTAGCACAGCCGGCAGATTTGCCGGCTGTGGATCGGCTTTTAAGTGAGCCCGCATTTGCATTGTGGGTGCAGCAACATGGTCGTCAGCTTATCACCCAACAGCTGCGCAAGCTTTTACAGCAGCTACGCGCACAGGCTTTAGCAGGAAAACTCGCACGTAGTGAGCTCAATGTAGTGCAACTGGCAGCGCGATTTGAAAAACAATTACAGCAATACCTGCAACCTCAGTTGCGTCCGATGATCAATTTGACCGGCACCGTTTTACATACAAATTTGGGCCGAGCCTTATTGCCCGATGAGGCGGTGCAAGCGGTACTGACGGCGTTGACTACCCCTGCCAATTTAGAGTTTGATGTGCGCACGGGCAAGCGTGGGGATCGAGATGATCTGGTAGAAGCTTTGATTTGTGAGTTAACTGGCGCTGAGGCCGCTACGGTGGTGAATAATAATGCCGCTGCTGTCTTGCTGATGCTAAGCACAATGGCGGCGGAACGCGAGGTGGTGGTATCGCGTGGAGAACTAGTAGAAATCGGGGGAGCGTTCCGTATCCCTGATATTATGCAGCGTGCTGGCGCTCGGTTAATCGAGGTCGGCACCACTAACCGCACCCATGCCCATGATTATGAGCAGGCTATTTGTGAGCAAACGGCGATGCTTATGAAAGTGCATTGCAGTAACTATGCTGTGGTTGGTTTTACTAAAGAGGTGAACTTGACCGAGCTGGTACAAATCGGTCGGCGCCATGGGGTTCCTACTACGGTGGACTTAGGTAGTGGTACTTTAGTGGATTTATCACAATGGGGGCTCCCTAAAGAGCCCACAGTAAAAGAAACCATTGCGGCGGGGGCTGATGTGGTGACTTTTAGCGGGGATAAGTTATTAGGGGGACCGCAGGCTGGTCTCCTTGTAGGGCGTAAAGACCTGATTCAAAGCATCAAGAAAAACCCCTTGAAAAGAGCGCTGCGTGTGGGTAAATTAACGCTTGCCGCCTTAGAGCCGGTTTTAGCCTTGTATCGTAGCCCCGAGCACTTAGCTCAGCGTCTAACCACATTACGTCTGTTAACGCGCCCTGCTGTACAGATGCAGGAACAGGCAAAAGCATTACAACCCCTGTTGCAGCAAGCACTAGGCTCGGACTATACGGTGGCAGCAGAGCCTATGCTGAGTCAAATCGGCAGTGGTGCCATGCCCATTGATGTGTTGCCCAGTTATGGCTTAGTGGTGCGTTATGTGGGGGCGGGGCGTGCTGGTGGGCCGATTATGCGTGTGGAAAAATGGTTACGTGGGCAGCAACGCCCCGTTATTGGACGTATTCAGCACGATACCTTGTTTTTAGATTTACGCTGTTTAAGCACGGCAGAACAAGCTATTCTGCAAGTGCAATGGAGCACCGCTTTAGCATGATTGTTGGTACAGCAGGACATATTGATCACGGTAAAACCGCTTTAGTTCACGCATTAACGGGGGTGCAGACCGACCGATTGCAAGACGAAAAAAAGCGCGGCATTACGATTGCTTTGGGTTATGCGTATACCCCATTGCCCAATGGTGATATTTTAGGTTTTGTTGACGTGCCCGGTCATGAAAACCTAGTGCATACCATGGTGTCTGGGGCGACGGGTATTGATTTTGCTATGCTCATCGTAGCAGCAGACGATGGCATTATGCCGCAGACACAAGAGCATGTGGCGATTCTATCTTTGTTAGGTATCCAGCACGGCTGTGTGGTAATTACCAAAAAAGATCGTGCGCAAGCTGAGCAGATAGATGCCTTAAAACAGCAGCTGTGCGTACTATTACAACCGACGTTTTTAGCACAGGCGCCCGTATTTGTGGTTGATAGTCTATCGCAAGAGGGCATTGAGCCTTTACGTCAGTATTTATATGAACAGGCTCAGTGGTTCCAGCGTCAGGCTGCAGAAGGCTTTTTTCGTTTGGCCGTAGACCGAGTGTTTAGTCTAGAGGGACAAGGAACAGTAGTAACGGGGACTGCGTATAGTGGGTTGATTCATGCAAATAGCACCGCGGCGGATTTACGATTGATGCCGGCCGATATACCGGTACGAGTACGTGGCATTCATGCCCAAAACACGCCTAGCTCCACGGCTGTGGCAGGGCAGCGCTGTGCCTTAAACATAGCGAATTTGTCTACAGAGCAAATTCAACGTGGTGATTGGATTGCGGATGGGCGCTGTTTTAGTCCATCGACGCATATCGATGTGCGCTTGCATTTATTAAAGAGCGCAGAGGGGCTTTTAAAAACATGGACGCCTGTCCATGTGCACCTTGGAGCGGCGCATTATGTGTCTCATGTGGTGCCTTTAAGCCAAGATCGGGTGCAGGCTGGGCAGTCGGCTCTGGTGCAGTTGGTGTTTGATACGCCTATTTGTGCTATGCCCAGTGACCGCTTTATTGTGCGTAATGCCCAAGCCAAACAAACGATTGGTGGGGGTGTAGTATTAGATCCAAATGCCCCTGATCGTAAACGTCGTGCCTTAGCGCGTTTAGCGTGGCTAGATGGAGTCGAGGCTTATTTAGCCGGTGACGGGCTTGTCCCACTATTACGTCAAGCGCCGTATGGTTTGGAGCAAGCCTTTTTAGAGCGACTCATTGGTGGTGACACCAAGGATTTACGCGCTCCCGAAGCCGCTTTGTGGGCACAAGCGCCTCGTCAACGTGCCCGTGTGCTGATCCATCATAATGCTTGGGAATACCTGCTGGCACGCATTGAAACCGTATTGGCGGAGGCCCATGAGCGTTATCCTGATGAGCCTGGGGTCGAAGCGGCACGATTGCGTCGTATGGTGGCACCTAAGTCATCGGATACCTTATGGTTGGCGGCGTTGCATGAGCTGGTGCAGCGCCAACGTTTGGCTTTAAATGGACCTTGGTATCATTTAAGCGCCCATACAGTGAGCTTTACCCCAGAAGAAGAGCCAATTGCGCATCAGTTGGTTGGGTTGTCGTATGCGGGGCAGTTTGATCCCCCTTGGGTTAGAGATATGGCAGCAACGCTTGAGGTTCCCGAGGAGCGTTTACGTGCGCTAGGGCGTAAGCTGGTACGCCAAGGGGTTTTGTTTCAGGTGGTGCGTGATTTATACTATCATCGAGATCATGTTTTGGATTTAGCGCAGCGCTTTGCGCGCTTAGCTGCCGACAAGGGTATTAAAGCGGCAGAGTTTCGTGATCATTTAGGTCTCGGGCGTAAAAGAACGATTCAAATCCTCGAGTTTTTTGAGCGAATTGGCTATACTCGTCGTTTGCGGGATCGCCATTTGATTCGTCCCGATAATACCGTCTTTCCCCATCTTTAATGGGGCTCTTTTACGGAAAGCATTCGTATCCGGTGATGCGGCTGGGCTTCAAACCCAGTTGGGGGTGTTAGACACTCCTAGGTAGGTTCGACTCCTGCTGCTTTCCGCCATCTTCTATTGGCCACATGTGCAACGTGTTTTGCCTTTATTTCGAGTTTCGGAGCCAATTCTCATGTCTGATATAAAAACTTCTGATGCTGTGCGTCTTACCTCTTTAGCACATGGTGGAGGCTGTGGTTGTAAAATCGCACCAGGTGTGTTGTCTGAGCTATTAGCGGCTATGCCGGCGATGTCGAACTATCCTCAACTGTTGGTGGGTACAGATACCTCGGACGATGCCGCCGTGTATCAGCTCAATGATGAGCAGGCACTGATTGCGACCACTGATTTTTTTATGCCTATTGTCGATGATCCCTATGATTTTGGGCGGATTGCGGCTACTAATGCGCTTTCTGATGTATACGCCATGGGGGGGACACCGATTATGGCACTTGCCATTGTGGGCATGCCCATTAACACCATGAGTCATACCGACATTGGTTTAATTCTTAAAGGTGGGGCAGATGTTTGTCAGGCTGCGGGGATTCCTGTGGCTGGCGGGCATTCCATTGATTCGGTGGAGCCAATTTATGGCCTAGCAGCTATGGGGTTGGTGCATCCGGCACATGTCCGTAAAAATGCAGCGGCTCAAGTAGGAGATGTGTTAATTCTTACTAAAGGCTTAGGCATTGGGGTGATGTCGGCGGCATTTAAAAAGCAGCAGCTATCTCAAGCCGATTATGC
>JAAYRP010000041.1 GCA_012518715.1 Alcaligenaceae bacterium
GAATGGCTTGCTCTACGGCATCTAGGTAATCGGCGCTGGGGCAAAGTAAGATGGATTGGGCCAGCTCGTCATGTTCTGCTTGAGAGAATAAATCCATGGCGACCCATTCTGCCGGAGCGCTGCCATCTGCAATGATGAGGATTTCGCTGGGGCCAGCGATCATATCGATCCCTACTGTACCAAAAACGCGACGCTTGGCTTCGGCCACATAGGCGTTGCCAGGGCCAACGATTTTATCGACGGCAGCGATGGTTTCTGTGCCGTAGGCCAGCGCCCCAACGGCTTGGGCTCCGCCAATGGCGTAGACTTTATCTACCCCGCTTAGTGCAGCTGCAGCTAAAACCAATGGATTGCGCTCGCCATGAGGAGTGGGGGTGACCATGATGAGCTCTTGAACCCCCGCTACTTTGGCGGGAAGCGCATTCATTAATACCGAGGAGGGGTAGGCGGCTTTGCCACCGGGAACGTAAAGCCCCACTCGATCTAGAGGGGTAACTTTTTGGCCTAAGGTGGTGCCATCGTCTTCGGTGTAGGTCCAGCTTTGGCCCCGTTGATGCTCATGGTATTGCCGAATCCGTTGCGCGGCGGTCTCTAGAGCGTCGCGTTGGTCAGCGGGTAAGCCTGCTAGCGCTTGTTGTAATTCGTCGTGTGAGATCTCGAGCTCATGCGCATGTTGTACTTGTACACCATCAAAACGATGGGTGTATTCGATTAGGGCGGCATCTCCGCGCTGGCGGATCTGCTGCAAAATCTCTCTACAGGCGTTTTCAATAGAGGCGTCTTGGGATGCCTCGAAGGCGAGTAGCTGTGTGAGTTCAGCTTGAAATAGGGCAGAGTCAGACTGCAAACGACGAATAACGGTCATAACAACAAAGTTTCCAAAGCGAATACATGTAAATAGTGTATATCGGTTCGCCTAGTTTTTGGGCTTTGGCTCAACAGCAGCGTGCATTAAAGCATCAATTAGAGGCTGAAGTTGAGTTTGGCGGGTTTTCATGGCGGCTTGGTTGATGATGAGTCGAGAGGAGATTTGGGAGATTTCCTCGACCTCGACCAACCGGTTGGCACGTAAGGTACCACCTGTAGAAACCAAGTCCACAATAGCATCCGCTAAACCAACCAGGGGGGCTAGCTCCATGGAGCCATAGAGTTTAATAAGGTCTATGTAGACACCTTTGCTGGCAAAGTGTTCGCGGGCTGCACGCGTGTATTTGGTTGCAACCCGTAAGCGTGAGCCCTGTTTGACAGCATTGTGATAATCAAAGCCTTCGGGGACTGCTACCGACATGCGACAGCGGGCAATGTTTAAGTCCACAGGTTGATACAAACCGCCTGGGTGATGCTCCATATGCTCGTAGAGAACGTCTTTGCCAGCAATACCGATATGTGCGGCACCATATTGCACATAGGTGGGCACATCGGTTGCCCGCACAATGATGATTTGGACATCCGGTGAGTTGGTTGGCAAGATGAGTTTGCGTGAGCTTTCTGGGTTTTCTAAAACGTCGATGCCTGCTTGGTTTAACAAGGGCATGGTTTCATCAAAAATTCGACCTTTGGAAAGGGCTAAGGTCAAGGGACGGTTTGGGTTGGCTGGACTCATAGGGATTCCTGATGCAGGCGTTCGATTTGAGCGCCTACGGCTGCGAGTTTGTTTTCCATGCGGTCATAACCGCGATCTAAATGATAAATACGATCAATAATGGTATCGCCTTGGGCGGCTAAGCCGGCAATAACGAGACTAGCAGATGCACGTAAATCGGTTGCCATTACGCGCGCACCGAGCAGTTTTTCTACACCTTTGACGCGAGCGGTGTGGCCATCGGTTTCAATTTTGGCACCAAGGCGGATAAGCTCTTGGACATGCATGAAGCGGTTTTCGAAAATGTTTTCGACAATAATCGCTGTGCCATTGGCTAGGGCATTGAGTGCCATGAGCTGCGCTTGCATGTCCGTAGGAAAACCCGGGTGCTCGGCGGTGCTAAAGCTGACAGACTGAGGACGTTGGTCCATACGACCACGAATCCAGTCTGGGCCGCATTCAATGTTGACGCCTGCTTTGGTGAGTTTATCCAAAGTGGACTGTAATGTGCTGGCTGCAGTATTGCGCAGTAAAATATCCCCACCCGTTGCGCCCACAGCGCATAAAAACGTACCCGTTTCGATGCGGTCGGGCATGATGGCGTGGGTGGCGCCATGGAGTTTATCCACCCCTTGGATCACAATACGCTCTGTGCCATGGCCAGAAATTTTGGCGCCCATTTTAATAAGGAGTTCGGCCAGATCCACGATTTCGGGCTCTTGGGCCGCATTTTCAAGAATGGTTTCGCCTTCGGCGAGTACGGCCGCCATCAGCAGGTTTTCTGTTCCGGTCACAGTGACCATATCGGTACGAATTGTGGCGCCTTTTAGGCGTGAGGCGGTAGCGACCACAAAGCCGTGCTCTAGTTCGATGTCGGCGCCCATGGCGCGTAAGCCTTTGATATGTTGGTCAACGGGTCGTTGCCCGATAGCGCAGCCGCCGGGTAGACTGACGCGGGCTTTACCAAAGCGCGCTAGCAGTGGACCAAGCACCAAAATAGAAGCCCGCATGGTTTTGACGAGCTCGTAAGGGGCTTCTAGGCTAGTGATGGCAGAGGCATTGAGCGTAATGGACTCGCCTTCGGTATGAGCGCGCACGCCAAGCTGCGCGAGCAGTTGGCATGCCGTATCAATATCGCGTAACCGTGGGACATTGTGCAGTTGTATGTCGTCGGCGGTGAGTAGACTGGCACAAAGTATCGGTAACGCCGCATTCTTGGCGCCAGAAATAGTAATGTCCCCGTGGAGTTTCTGGCCACCGGTGATGCGTAGTTTATCCATTATAGAGCCTTGTATTCTTCGGGAGTATAAGTACGCATGGATAGCGCATGGATTTCGCTTTTCATGCGGTCACCCAGTGCGGCATATACAACTTGGTGACGTTGGATACGATTTTTGCCTTCAAAGGCAGGGCTAACAATGATGGCCTCAAAGTGAGAGCCATCCCCTTGGACTTCGATGTGTTCACAGTTCAAGTTGTCGGCAATGTACTTTTGTACGAGTTCGGGTGTCGGCAACATATTTTAATTCCGTAGTTTATAACCTGAAGCAAGCAGGCGTAGCGAGAGTAAACAAAGCACCACAAACACAGAACCAACCACGGCTAAGCTATGCCATGGTGACACGTCTGAGGCGGCGAAAAACCCATATCTAAAACCGTCAATGGTATAGAAAATGGGGTTCCAGTGCGATACGGCTTGCCAAAAAGGTGGCAGGCTATGAATAGAATAAAACACACCAGATAAAAAGGTGGCTGGCATGATTAAAAAGTTTTGGAATGCAGCGAGCTGGTCGAATTTTTCAGACCATAAACCTGCAATGACCCCAAGAGAGCCCATAATACCGCAAGATAGGACGGCAAAGCTAATCACCCAGAGCGGATGTGCAACGGGCAAACGCACAAAAAAGAGGGAGACCAACCAGACGCAAATGCCGACCGTTAAACCACGGATAATGGCAGCCCCCACATAAGCGAAATAGATTTCGCGATGGGATATGGGTGGTAGCAAAATAAAAACCAAGTTCCCAGTGATGCGGCTTTGTATGAGCGACGAGGAGGGGTTCGCAAAGGAGTTTTGCAACATACTCATCATCATGAGACCGGGGATCAGAAACTGAGTATAAGGTACCGTTTCAAAAACACGGACGCGGTCTTCGAGTACATGGGCAAAGATCAGCAAATAAAGTAAAGCGGTCAGTACGGGGGCAGCCACCGTCTGAAATGCCACTTTAGAAAAGCGCATGAGCTCTTTGCGAAAGAGCGCCGGAAAGCCTGAGCCCATATCGGGTTGAGGCTTTAGTTTAGGCGCCTGTGTAGAGGATGGTGCCGCAGGCTCAGGCACCCCCCAGTGTTTAACAGGAGTTGGTTGAGTCATGGTTATTTTTCCGCGTGCATAATACGAACAAAAGCTTCTTCTAGGTCATCGCCACCGACACGCTCAAGCAAGGCCGCCGTGGTGTCTAATGCAACGATTTCGCCCGCTTTAAGCATGGCGATACGACCACAAAGGGCTTCGGCTTCTTCGAGGTAGTGAGTGGTCAGTAAAATGGTATGACCCTCGCGATTTAGGCGGGTGATGAACTCCCAGAGGCCACGACGTAAATCCACGTCGACGCCGGCGGTGGGCTCATCCAGAATAATGACCGGAGGGCGATGCACCAA
>JAAYRP010000259.1 GCA_012518715.1 Alcaligenaceae bacterium
CCGGCGTTCGCGATGACATCTGGCACCACGGTAATACCGTTTTGGGTCAGAATATCGTCGGCCTCTGGTGTGGTGGGGCCATTTGCGCCCTCGATCACGATTTTGGCGCGGATTTTGTCGGCATTGGTAGCGGTGATTTGGTTTTCCAAAGCAGCTGGAATCAAAATATCACAGTCCAGTGCCCAGAACTCATCGGCTTGTAAGCATTCACCCGCTTGAGCATGGGCGGCTAACCCGTCTTTGGCGTGATATTGGCTTAATATCGTAGGAATATCCAGCCCTTGATCCTGATAAAGGGTGGCGGTGTGGTCTTGGAGTGCAATGACTTTTGCTCCTGCCTCATGAAACAGTTTTGCGGCAATGCCACCCACATTCCCACAGCCTTGAACAATGACGCGTGCGCCTTGCAGATCAAGGCCAGCATCTTTAGCGGCTTCTACGCCAACGGTAAAGACTCCGCGCCCGGTGGCTTCCACGCGGCCTAAGCTCCCGCCCAAGGATAACGGTTTGCCTGTGACCACACCGGTGCTTAACTGCCCCGTATTCATGGAATAGGTGTCAACCATCCATGCCATGGTTTGAGCGTTCGTGTTGACATCGGGGGCAGGAATATCTTTATCGGGCCCGATAATCATGCCGATTTCAGTGATATAACGACGGGTAACACGCTCTAGTTCACGCTCAGAATATTGCCGTGGGTCGATACGGATCCCGCCTTTAGCGCCGCCAAAAGGCACATTGACCGCCGCGCATTTAACGGACATCCAAGCAGAAAGTGCCATGACCTCGGAGAGCGTCACGTCTTGGTGGTAACGTACACCCCCTTTACCCGGGCCGCGGGATAAATTATGTTGAACGCGGTAGCCTTCAAAATGGGCGATGGTGCCATTGTCCAACTCTACTGGCACATCAACCGTTAAAATACGCTTAGGACGTTTTAGGGTTTCGACCCATTTTCCCAGTTTGCCCAAATAAGGGGTGACACGCTCTACCTGTTCTAAATAAATACCCCACGGGCCGAGCTCGTTTGGGTTTAAATAGGAGGGTAATTCGTGTTGAGATGGTTGGTTCATAATTTCCTCTTGCATGGGTGCGGAGGTGGACATCGGTATAGATGCGAGATTATTGATATTATTTGCGCAGAAAAATACCGAAAATTTGACAAATAAGGCGCAAATTTTAGTATTTGCTCCCCCAAAGTCAAGTTTACTGTGCCGCCAAAATCAAAAAAGATACTACAGTGTATGGACTTTAGGCAATGATTTTTATGAAAAAAACGCATAAAAAGCCATTAAAAGTCGCTTTTTGCTGGTAAAAACACGAAAAACCCTTCAGGCCGATGATTTGATGAGTAAAGTAATGAAACAGCGACTTCAGCAGTTATTGCAACGTATTGCCATCGCTTGTGAGCAAGCGCAAAGAGAACCCCAGTCTGTGCGGTTGTTACCTGTAAGCAAAACCTTTTCCCATGAGCTGGTGCAGCAGGCCATTATGCTTGGGTTGACGCGCTTTGGTGAAAATCGCATACAAGATATTCGTTCAAGATATGAGCATTTTGCCGGACAGCCGGTGCAATGGGTGATGATTGGTCACGCACAGACGAACAAAGCGCGCGATATCGCTCGCTATGCCGATGAATTGCAATCATTAGACCGCTTAGCTTTGGCCGAGGCACTCCAACGCCGTTTGGACGGGGAGCAGCGTTGCTTACCTGTTTACATCCAGGTCAAAACTGCCCAAGAAGACAGCAAGTTTGGCTTAGACCCGAGCCAGCTGATGCCTTTTTTAGCGCAGCTTAAGCATTTTGATCGTTTGCAACCCCAAGGCTTAATGACCATGGCAACCCAAACCGATGACACAAAAGAAATACGACGCTGTTTTGCACAGTTGCGCCTGTTGCGTGATCAAGCCCAAGAGGCCGGCTATGAAAACATCACCCGACTATCCATGGGGATGAGCGGGGATTTTGAGCTGGCCATTGCCGAGGGTGCGACCGACATACGGGTTGGCTCGGCCTTATTTGGGCACCGTGCTTAATCCACGTGTGCAGGTGAGTGCTATTAAACGGTGCGCTTATAAATCAGGGAAATATGTGCAAAGGCGATTTGTAGCTCGGGGCTAGCCCCTTGAAAAACAACGGGCCGCCCCCGCTTAGTAAAGCAAATCAATCGCTTAGAAAAAAATAGCGGTACAAATTTAGCAAATTTTAAATCCTCCCAGGCCAGCTCGCGTTTGAGTATCCAGTCTTGTTGAATGCCGTGCTCGCTGATGGTGGTTTGCCCTGTGAGCATATAAAAAGCCACAACAATCATACCGCTATAAGCCAGTATCACCCCAGCGATAATAGGGGTGTCGACCTGCTGACCATAGGTGGTGGCGATATAGACTAATCGCATACCAATAATAGCAATAAGCAGCCATGCCAAGATGGCGATAGCCTTGGGCCAAGAACGCCCCCGCACTGGTAGGGGGCCTATAGTAGAAAATAACGCGGTGGATTCAGAGCTCATTGATTTTTAAGAAATAAAGCGCGGCCAGCACGACTATTAGTGGGTTTGCCGATCTGTGCCGAGATCCATGCACCGGTATCCACTAACTGGGGCAGATCCAAACCCGTATGAATACCCATGCCGTGCAGCATGTAGACCACATCTTCGGTGGCGACATTACCCGTTGCCCCTTTGGCATAGGGGCAACCACCCAGACCTGCAACAGAGCTATGGAAAATGGATACTCCCACCTGTAAAGCAGCAAGTATATTCGCTAAAGCCTGCCCGTAGGTATCATGAAAATGTCCAGCGATTTGTTCCATGGGAACAAGGGTGGCTACGGCCTCCATGAGCCGTGCCGTTTTCAGCGGTGTACCCACACCAATGGTGTCGGCAATGTCAAACTCTTGGACGCCTAAGTCCTGCATACGTTTTACTACATCCAGCACCGTTTCTATGGCGGTTTCCCCATCATAGGGACAGCCAAGCGCGCAACTGATGCTTGCACGCAAGCGTACCCCCGCATCCAAAGCGGCTTGGGCCACTGGGGCAAAACGGGCGATGGATTCGGCAATACTGCAATTGATGTTTTTTTGAGAAAAGGATTCGCTTGCGGCACCAAAAATCACGACCTCGTCGGCCTTGGCTGCTAGCGCGGCCTCGAAACCACGTAGGTTGGGCGTGAGGGCAGAGTAAATAGTCTGAGGACGCCGTTCAATGCCGGCCATGACCTGGGTGCCATCGGCCATTTGCGGTACCCATTTTGGGGATACAAATGATGCCGCCTCGATATTTTGAAAGCCTGCCGCACTGAGCCGGTTAATCAGTTCGATTTTGATGGCGGTATCAACAAAATGTTTTTCGTTTTGCAAACCGTCGCGAGCGGCGACTTCGACGATTTTGACGGTGGTGGGCAAGCTCATAATAATGTCTCCTAGCGGCGTTGGTATTTGCCGTCTTTGTGTTGAATAATATGGTCAGAGAGTTCCAGCTGCACTAATAGGGATCCTACCTGAGCGGTACTGAGCCCACTGCGTAGCTGAATATGATCGGCGCTAATGGGATCATAGCCCATACAGTCCAAAAGCTGTTGTTGTGCGTTGGATAGGGGGGCTGTAGCAGCAGGGATTATGTTTTGGAGCAGCGGTTGAGTGGGTTGTAGTTCTTCTAAGATATGCTCAGCCGACTCGACGAGTTTTGCTCCACTGCGGATCAGCTGATGACAACCTTTGTGTAAGGGGGAGTGGATTGAGCCGGGTATAGCAAAGACCTCGCGGCCGATATCGGCGGCAAAGCGTGCGGTA
>JAAYRP010000260.1 GCA_012518715.1 Alcaligenaceae bacterium
AGCTCGAGTGCCAGCGAGCTAAGCAGGTGCTCACGAGCTGGTTTGAGCTGGAAACTGAGCGCGCTCCTTTCGAGGTAGTGGCGTTGGAGCAAAAGCACCACTTACCTGGGTTTGCCGCGACGATGCGTGTAGACCGCATCGATCGTTTAGAGGATGGCTCTTATTTACTGGTCGATTACAAAACCACAAAAGCGAATAAAAATTACACTGCGTGGTTGCGAGCGCGTCCGATTGAGCTCCAGCTTCCTATTTATGCTGCGCTACTCGAAACACAAAATAAACCAGTAGCGGGTCTGGTTTTTGGGTTTTTACATTATGCGTGTGCACTAGGGGGGTATGGTGACGATCAAGCGCCACTTACGGATACGGAAACAAAACAATTTTCGCAGCAGTTTAGGGATTGGGATGAGTTAAAGCAGCATTTGCAGACGCAAGTATGGGCTTTAAAGGATGAGTTCTTACAAGGCGTGGCACGCAATCAAGTCATCGACCCCAAAGACTTACGTTATTGCGATGTATTGCCTTTTTTACGCTTAGAGCAGGAGTACGAGCAGGATGAAACCTAGTGATGCTGTGGTGCGGGCGGATGCGATCGACCCTTCACGTTCTTTTTTAGTACAAGCCCCGGCTGGCTCAGGTAAAACAGAGCTGCTCACTGATCGCATTTTGGCATTGTTGGCATTGGTACAACAACCCGAGGAAATTGTTGCTATTACTTTTACGCGAGCGGCAGCGGCCGAAATGCATGCTCGTGTGATAGAAAAACTGCATGCCGCATTAGGGCCTGAGCCGGCCGAGGGTTACAAAAAAACCAGTTGGCGGTTAGCAAAACAAGCGTTAGCCAATGATGCCAAACAAAACTGGCAGCTACTTAGCCATCCATCACGGTTAAGTATCCGTACTATTGACTCTTTGTGCGCGCACCTAGTTAAAGCCATGCCATGGTTAAGCGGTTTGGGGGGAGTGCCAGAGGTTTCCGATCAGGCCGACAGCTTATATAGCAAAGCGGCGCAAGCCACAATGGCGCTCGCAGACCGCTATCCTTCTATTGTGTACCTAATCCAACATTTAGGGGTGAATCTGGCAGATGTGGAGCAGCTGTTGGTGGATATGCTTGCCAAGCGGGATCAGTGGCTACCCACATTAGGGGCGGTGGATGCGCTATCTCAGTTACAGCATTACCTAGAGGATACGATTCGAGAGCGCTTGCAGCAGCTTGAGCAGGCACTGCCCTATGGTTGGCAACAAAGCTTAGCGCCTTGCGCCGTGTATGCTCATCAGCATTTGGTGCTTAGCCAGAAGCATTATTTAGCGCCTTTAGCAGACTGGAGTGAGCAGCAGCCGTTGGTGCCTGAGCCAGAGGACTTGCCGCGCTGGCAGGCACTGATCCCTTTGCTTTTAACCAGCGATCTGATCCCACGCAAGTCGCAAGGGATGAATGCGAAAGTGGGCTTTCCGGCAGGGGGAAATAAAGCACTCAATCAACAAATGAAAGACTGGCTCGATCAAGAGGGGCCAAACCCGCCGTGGCTAGCTCCTTTGGTTGCCATACGAAACTTACCTGCGGCGTATTCAGAAAAAGAGCAAGAGCTATTGCAGCATTTAGCGCAGGTGCTTTGGATTGCTGTGGCTCAGTTGCGTCTGGCTTTTATTGAAAGTGGGCAAGTGGATTTTATTGAAATTGCTCAGCGTGCACTGGTTGCTTTAGGTGAAGCGGATAACCCCTCTGATTTACTTTTACGCTTGGATCGACGTATTAGTCATTTATTAGTCGATGAATTTCAGGATACCAGCCTGAATCAAATTCAATTGCTAGAAAAGCTCACATCTGGTTGGCAGCCTGGAGACGGACGCACAGTATTTTTGGTGGGTGACCCCATGCAATCCATTTACCGTTTTCGTAAAGCGGAAGTTGGGTTGTTTTTAGAAGTACAAAAAAACCAACGCCTAGGTGAAGTTTCACTAGAGGCGGTAACGCTCACGAATAATTTCCGTTCCACACAAAATGTGGTGCAGTGGGTAAACCAGCTAGGCCAACACCTTTTCCCCGCGCAGCATGATCTAGAGCTAGGCGGTGTGCCTTATACGCCTTCAGATGCTTTTAATCCTGCTGATTCCAACTCGCAGGTGGTAACGCACCCCTTTATTTATGAGCCTAACCAAAAAGATCTTGCGCAAGCACAGGCAGAGCAGCGTGTGGTGGAACTTTGTCAGCAAGCACTAAGCACTTACGCAGATAGTCCTAAACCTGTGGCAATTTTAGTACGTGCTCGTAGTCATTTAGGGCAAGTGATTCGTGCTCTAACCAAAGCCGGCATACCGACTAAGGCCGTTGATATTGATCAGCTTACGGCACGCCCTGTGGTGCAGGATGTAGTGCAGCTAGTGCGTGCCTTATCCCATCCAGGGGACCGTTTGGCTTGGTTGGCTTTATTGCGCTCGCCTCTTTGTGGGCTTACTTTACATAGCTTGCACCGCCTGTGTGGCCATGATCGGGTAGAAACAGTGCCGCAGCTAATTCAACAAACAACCGCAGAGGCATGGCCTACCGATGAGTGGGAGCGGTTGCAACACGTAGCAGGCGTGCTGTTGGATGACAGAAACCGCAGTGGCTCCATGCCTTTTGCGGCGTGGGTAGTGTACTGCTGGTTGCGATTGGGTGGTGATCAGGTGTATGCCGACCCAAATGATCAAGCGGATGCCGAAAACGTATTTAGACTATTAGAACAGCTAGCTCCCTATGGTGATATCGATTTGACCATTTTTGAGCAGCAGGTTGAGCGATTATTTGCTCAGGCTCAATTAGCAGACCATGCGGTCGAGGTAATGACCTTTCATAAAGCCAAAGGCTTAGAGTTTGAAAGCGTAATTTTGTATGACTTAAATCGAGGGTCCCGTCATCAAAAAGAACCTTTGATGGCCTTTGAGCAAAGTCAGGGGCGTTTATATGTAGGCATGGCCAAAGCGTCGGATGCACAGAGTAAAGATCCGATCAGTCTATTTATTGCTGAACGGGAAAAGCAGCGAGAAGCCTATGAGCTGCAACGTTTACTGTATGTAGGGGTAACGCGTGCGCGCAGCGAGCTCCATCTGGTCGCAATCATGGAAAATAAAACGAATTTTGCTCCAACACGAGGATCCTTGCTTGATTTGCTGTGGCCAATGGTGGAGGTGGATTTTGCTAACGCGCAAGCGGAGCAAGTGATGCTACCTATACCAGTAGAGGAGTCAGGTATTGCTCCTTATCAATACTTGGTTCGAGTTGCTGATTTGACAGAGCTTCCAGTGGTGACAGCGCGACCTATATCCCAAGGCGATAACAAGTGGACATGGGTAGAGGAGCCGTTTAAAGAAGCGGCAATTGGTACAGTTGCTCACGCGTGGTTAGAGCGGATAGGAAAAGAGGGGCGTCAAGCCTGGCCCGTATCGCGCATAGAGCAAAGTGTGTTTGTGATACAGCGGCAGTTGCAGCGCACAGGTATTCAGCACGAGGAGCTTGAGCAAGCTGTTAATGATGTAAAAGAAACATTGGTCATGACCTTAGAAAGCGAGCGCGGGCAGTGGCTATTGGATGTAGCTAAAGCCTATAGAGAGTGGACTTTGTTAGACGCCGAGGGTCGCGTATCTATTATTGATTTAGCCATCTCCCAAGAGGATCATTGGCTGATTGTGGACTATAAAACGGCAAAGCCTTATCCCGGTCAAAGCGAAGCGCAATTTATTGCCAGTATGAAAGCACGTTATGCGGATCAACTGCGTAGGTATTGTGCTCAGGTTTCAGCACTTGATGGGCGTCAAGCGGTAGCGGCGTTATATTTTCCGCGCGCCTCGCTTTGGTGTCCGATTTAATGTTATACTAATTATTGGTGAGCCCCTTCGCATGGTTCAACAGTCAACCTGGTCAGGTCGGGAACGAAGCAGCCACAGCTGTCTCGAACCAGTGCCGAAGTCAGGCTCACCGCCTCTTCTATGGGAAATCCTTCCTCTCTTCTCCCCCATCTTCTCCAAATCCGGTACACTTTATTAGCCGTTGGCTTTTTTCTGACTACCGAGTGATTCTCCCTTCATGACATACCAAGTTCTGGCTCGTAAATGGCGTCCGCGCTCTTTTGATACCCTTATTGGTCAAGAGCATGTGGTACGTGCGTTAACCCATGCTTTAGACACCCAGCGTTTACATCATGCCTGGCTTTTTACGGGCACCCGGGGTGTGGGTAAAACAACTTTGTCTCGTATTCTTGCCAAAGCGTTAAACTGTGAAAAAGGGGTAAGCGCGCACCCATGTGGAGAGTGCCGCTCCTGTGTGGAAATTGATCAGGGACGGTTTGTCGATTATGTAGAGCTGGATGCCGCCTCAAACCGAGGTGTGGATGAAATGACTCAGCTGCTAGAGCAGGCGGTCTATGCTCCTAGTGCGGCGCGTTATAAAGTCTATATGATTGACGAGGTGCATATGCTAACGGGGCATGCCTTTAATGCCATGCTCAAAACCCTCGAAGAGCCTCCCGCTCATGTGAAATTTATTTTAGCGACCACAGATCCGCAAAAAATTCCGGTAACAGTGTTATCACGATGCTTGCAGTTCAATCTGAAGCAAATGACCGTACCGGCTATTGAGCAGCATTTGCAGTTTATTTTGCAACAAGAGACCATCCCTGCAGAGCCCGCAGCACTGCGCTTGTTAGCACAAGCAGCTCAGGGCTCAATGCGTGATGCCTTATCTCTTACGGACCAAGCGATTGCCTACAGTGCAGGAACCGTTTCCACAGAAGCGGTGCAGGGCATGTTGGGTACTATTGATCAGTCCCATTTAATTCAAATTCTGCAGGCGCTGATTGACGGCACAGGCGAGCGTTTGGTGGCGATCGCAGATGATATGCTGCTCAGGGGGCTATCCTTTGAGGGGGCGTTAGCCGATTTGGCCGTATTGTTATCACGGATCGCTATTGAACAGCGTGTGCCGGGCGCATTACCGCAAGACGAGCCTAACTTAGCCGCTATTGAGCAGTTAGCGCAACAGCTTTCTGCCGACCACGTACAACTGTTTTATTCTGTGGTGGTACATAGTCGCGATGAAATTCGCTTGGCTCCAGATGATTACGCCGGTTTTATTATGGCGTGCCTGCGGCTACTGGCATTAACGCCTGCTGGCAGTTTACCCACGCCAGCCCGAGCAATGCCGGATTCGACTCCTGCTGCACCTACGCTTTCCCCTACACCTGAGCCCGAAAAAACCGCTCCTGATGCTGCCCCGATGCCAGAGGACTCTCCTTCGCCAGTTTCCATATCTTCTCCGATTCGCTCCGACGTCTCGCCTGATCCTGAACCACGCACAGGCATTCAGCCCGCCGTGATAGAAAGCGGTGGCGCTGTGGTTAAACAAGCCGCAGAGGCGGATTTGCCTCCGTGGGAAACGGAGCCTTCTTTGCCGGTGCAAAAAGCCGCCGATCTAACGACTACTGATCAAGCGGTGGAGATGGCGTCTTCTGCTTCCGAGGTTTTGCCTAAGAGTCCAGAGCCTAGCCAGATGACGACTACTAAAGCACAGGACTCGGATTGGGAGCCCCCTCCTTATGACGAGCCGCCCTTATCAGAGCTGCCTGAGGATGCGCATTTTACCCAGGGCAGTGAAGAGGATTTTTCCGTAGGGAGCCTTGAAGACGGCGACATGGCTCCCTTGATGGATGAGGCCGTACAACAAGCGGTAGCAGCGCTGGACTTGCCAACAACAAAGCGCTTATCGCCGGAGCAAGTCACTGCAATCGATTGGGTTGAATTAGCGACAGCACTGCCTTTATCTGGGTGGGCAGCGGAGCTAGCTCAACAAACAGAGTGGGTCTCATTTGAGGATAATGTAGTGGTTTTGCGTGCTGCCATTCGCTCTGCTGATGATAGCCAAGCCAAAGCCCGCATTAATACGGTGTTAAACGAACATTTTGGGCGTGCGCTACAGCTCCATATTGAATATGGTGACACAGGTTCAGAAACAGCGTTTGCTCAGGCAGAGGCACTACGTCAACAGCGCCAAGAGCAAGCAGAAAACGATGCGCAGCAAAATCCGTTTATACTAGCACTCGAAGCGCAATTTGATGCTCAAATTGTCACGGGCTCGATCCGGGCTAAATAATGCCCAGCCGTAGCTCTTTCCATGATTTTATGATTTAGGACGATTTTCTATGATGAAAGGACAACTCGCTGGCTTGATGCGTCAGGCGCAGCAAATGCAAGAAAATATGAAAAAGGCGCAAGATGAGCTCGCCAACCTCGAAGTCGAGGGTGCCGCAGGTGGGGGCTTGGTTAAAGTTACGGTGACCTGCCGTAATGATGTACGTCGTGTTCATATTGATCCGTCTTTGTTAGAGGACGATAAAGACATGCTAGAGGATTTAGTCGCGGCGGCCGTTAACGACGCTTTGCGTAAAGCCGAGGCCACTTCTCAAGAGAAAATGTCCGCTATTACAGCCGGTTTGCCTTTGCCTCCCGGTATGTCTTTCCCGTTTTAAATGACCATATTATTACCTGAGCCTGCGCCGTTACGTGATTTGATAGATGCTTTTAAACGCCTACCTGGTGTGGGGGAGCGCACGGCACGGCGTATGGCTTACCATTTATTGCAGAATGATGTCGTGGGGGCGCAGACACTTAGTCGCGCTTTGGATCAGGCCACGACAACGCTTGTGCATTGCCAGCGCTGTAATAGTTTTAGTGAAACAGAAATCTGCTTAACCTGTTCGAACCCACAGCGTGACCCAAGCTTATTATGCATCGTGGAAACGCCTGCTGATCAAAATATGATCGAGGCTAGCCATAGCTATAACGGCTTGTATTATGTGCTGATGGGGCGCTTGGCTCCACTCGAAGGGGTAGGGCCTAAAGATTTGCAGTTTCAGCGCATAGCGAACCGTGCGCAGGAATCAGCAGTCAAAGAAGTCATATTAGCCACGAATTACACGGCAGAAGGTGAAACCACTGCCCATCACTTGGCCGAGTTCTTACGTGGTCAAGGCATCAAGCTAAGCCGGCTCGCACGCGGCGTGCCCGCCGGTAGCGAGCTGGAATATGTCGATGCCAGTACGATTGCTTGGGCATTGATGGAGCGCAAAAGCACGTAAAGCGCTCATCAAAGAGCGCTTTTTTATACTCGGGCTTTAGTTTGTGCGATGAGCTGGTCAAGAGCGATGGCGTCACGAATAAAAAAGCGAATTCCCTCAGCCAGTTTTTCTGTTGCCATGGCATCCGCATTTAGATCCGTTCTAAATACGATTTCATTACTGGCTTGCCACTCTGGTGCTGCATGTTTGGATTGAGTGGCATCAAGGTGTTTGGTGACTTCGCCTTGGGTATTGGCTAGCTCACTCAGCAAACCTGGGCTAATAGTTAGCAAATCACACCCGGCTAATGCTAGAATTTGTCCCGTATTACGAAAACTAGCGCCCATGATTTCTGTTTTGACATCATAGGCTTTAAAGTAGTCGTAAATTTGGCGTACCGACTTGACACCAGGATCATTGACGCCGGCATGGGCGGCTTCGTCCCAGCTAGTACCAGCTTGTTTTTTATACCAATCATAAATACGCCCCACAAAAGGGGAAATGAGTGTGACTTTGGCTTGAGCGCATGCAATAGCTTGGGCTAAACAAAAGAGCAGGGTCAAGTTACACTGGATCCCTTCATTTTGGAGTTGTTTGGCGGCTTGGATGCCCTCCCAGGTGGAGGCCAGCTTAATGAGCACGCGGGATCGATCGATGCCTGCTTGTTCATATTGCTGGATAATGTAGCGCGCGCGTTCAATGCTGGCTTGCGTGTCAAAAGATAAACGCGCATCGATTTCTGTAGACACCCGACCTGGAACGATATCGAGAATGGCTTTTCCAAAGGCGACTAATAGGGCATCGTTGAGCTCAGCCGCATTGGCATTAGGGTGTTGTTTTATCGTTTCGACCAGTAAATGCTGATAAGCAGGCTGCTGGACGGCGTTGAGAATTAACGATGGGTTGGTCGTTGCATCCGTAGGCTTAAAGGCTTTCATGGCCTCGAAGTCTCCAGTATCGGCCACGACCGTTGTGTATTGACGCAAAGAATCAAGCAAAGTGGTCATAATAAGTCGCCAAAAAAAAAGCAAAACAGGATAGTCTCTTAATGTAGACTATTTTTAATAGGTTTGTAGCGCTGTTGCTACTGCACGATATGTGCTTTATGCCCCATGCGAAGTCGGGGTATAATCGTTGAGTTTTATTTGTAAATTTTGAACCGGGGTTTAAACGTGCTGCCGTCTCTTTTTCCTGACGAGTCCAATGCTAGAAGTGCGATCCTAGCCCTTGCTGATGGGACCATATTTAAAGGTTATGCCATTGGTGCCGAGGGCTATACGGTAGCTGAAGTCGTATTTAATACATCGATGACCGGCTATCAGGAAATCCTCACTGACCCTAGCTATAAAGGTCAAATCGTTACACTAACCTATCCACACATTGGTAACACTGGGGTAAATCCCGAAGATGCCGAGTCGGAAGGCATCCAAGCCGCAGGGTTAGTGGTACGTGATTGCGCATTACGCGTATCCAATTTCCGCTCCACCCAATCTTTGCCTGATTACCTCAAAGAGCAGGGTGTTGTAGCGATTGCTGGCGTTGACACGCGCAAGCTCACGCGTATTTTGCGTGAAAAAGGTGCCCAGAGTGCTTGTATTCTCGTGGGTGATGACACAGAACGGGCCATTGAGTTGGCCCGTTCTTTTGCCGGCCTAGAGGGCGTGGATTTGGTAAAAGAGGTTTCGACTTCTAACCAAAAAACATGGACCCAAGGCTCTTGGCAACTAGGCCAAGGCTTTACAGAATCCAAGCCTGACACCGATGCTTTACATGTCGTGGCCTATGATTTTGGGGTCAAAGCCAATATTTTGCGTTTGTTAGCCGATCGGGGCTGTCGTATCACGGTAGTACCTGCTCAGACCAGCGCAGAAGACGTGTTGGCCTTGAATCCAGATGGCGTTTTCTTATCAAATGGTCCAGGCGACCCTGCCGCTTGTGATTACGCGATAACAGCTACCCAAACTTTTTTAGATAAAAAAGTGCCTTTATTTGGTATTTGTTTAGGCCATCAGCTGCTTGGGTTGGCGGCAGGCGCACAGAGCGTCAAAATGAAAACCGGTCATCATGGAGCGAATCATCCAGTTAAACAACTGGATGACGGTCGTGTTTTTATTACCAGCCAAAACCACGGTTTTGCGATCGATGCAGATAGCTTACCCGCAAATGTACGCGTGACGCATGTGTCCCTATTTGATGGTAGCTTACAAGGCTTAGCGTTTACCGATCGTCCCGCATTTGGTTTTCAAGGTCACCCCGAGGCCACCCCTGGCCCCCGTGACATGACAGCACTTTTTGACCAATTCATTAGCCTGATGGCTAACCAACAGGCTTAATTGCCAGACAGATCATTATGCCTAAGCGTACAGATATAAAAAGTATTCTTATTATCGGGGCTGGACCAATTATTATTGGTCAGGCTTGCGAATTTGACTACTCCGGTGCCCAAGCTTGTAAGGCTTTAAAAGCCGAGGGTTATCGCACGATTTTAGTCAATAGCAACCCCGCCACCATCATGACCGATCCGGATACGGCGGATGTCACCTACATTGAGCCTATCACATGGCAGGCCGTTGAAAAAATCATTGAGCGTGAACGTCCTGACGCCTTGTTACCCACAATGGGTGGGCAAACCGCGCTGAACTGTGCTTTGGATTTAGCCGAGCATGGGGTGTTAGAAAAATACGGCGTGGAAATGATCGGAGCCAATGCCGAAGCCATCGATAAAGCTGAAGACCGCCTAAAATTCAAAGATGCGATGACCAAAATTGGTCTAGAGTCTGCCAAATCCGGGATCGCGCACAGCATGGAAGAAGCGTGGGCGGTACAACGCGAGATTGCGGAATATGTTGGCACTTCGGGTTTCCCTGTTGTAATCCGTCCTAGTTTTACTCTGGGTGGAACAGGCGGTGGTATTGCTTACAACATGGAAGAATTCGAAGAGATTTGCCGTCGTGGTCTCGAAGCTTCACCAACGAGCGAGTTGTTGATCGAAGAGTCTTTGCTTGGGTGGAAAGAATACGAGATGGAAGTCGTCCGTGATAGCGCGGATAACTGCATTATTGTATGTTCCATCGAAAACTTAGACCCAATGGGGGTACATACCGGTGACTCGATTACCGTTGCTCCGGCGCAAACCCTAACGGATCGTGAATACCAAATCATGCGTAATGCCTCTATTGCTGTGTTGCGCGAGATCGGGGTAAGCACGGGTGGCTCTAACGTTCAGTTTGCCGTGAATCCCGATAACGGTCGTATGATCGTTATCGAAATGAACCCACGTGTATCACGTTCTTCGGCTTTGGCTTCTAAAGCGACTGGTTTCCCCATCGCTAAAGTGGCTG
>JAAYRP010000261.1 GCA_012518715.1 Alcaligenaceae bacterium
AGATTCTTTCAACCCGAAATACAATAAGTGCAACTATATGAAAATCTGGTGGTGGGAGTAGGATTCGAACCTACGTAGGCGTAAGCCAACAGATTTACAGTCTGCCCCCGTTAGCCACTTGGGTATCCCACCATTTATATGGAAAATGTGATTATGCTTGAGCTAATTAGATAAGTCAAGCCCTTTTGAATTTTTATTTATTAAAAGATCCAAAGAATGTCATTATGACCCAACGAACCCTAAAGGTCAAGCATTAACCTCAAAAGAGTTTTATGTCTTTTGAGGTTAAGTTAGGCGCACAAACACGCTAGTCTAAAAGAAAGTGAGCACTACCGAAATCAACAGCCCCGTTACAAACAGCTGGATTAAACAAAAACCCATGATGTCCTTAGCTTTTAAACCTGCTATCGCTAAGACAGGAAGCGCCCAAAATGGCTGCAGTAAATTTGTCCACGCATCCCCCCAAGCAACCGCCATCGCTACACGCGCTAGATCCACATCAAGCGACTGAGCGGCGGTAATCACAACAGAGCTTTGCACAGCCCACTGACCACCACCTGATGGAACAAACACATTTACTAAGCCCGCGCTTAAGAAAGTCCAAAACGGCAATGTGGTTTGAGTCGCAAAAGAAACCAACCAATCTGATAACGAGGCGGCTAAGCCCGACTGCACCATAATTGCCATAATACCGGCATAAAAAGGGAACTGAATTACAATCCCCGCCCCTCCCTTGATGGCCTCTTCAAGCGCATTTAATAAGTTACGCGAGTTCCCATGTAACACAATAGCTAGGATTAAAAAGGTGAAGTTAATAACATTTAAGTTTAGTCCCGCGCCACGAATAATGTAGTAATTAAACAGATACGTTAACCCAGCAAACCCTATCAACATAGCCAAAAGCCGGCTGTTTTCCAGACGTGCGGCTGGTCGTGTATCACGCTCAATCTCATAAGTAGTATGTGACTCATCCAACAGCTCTGGGTCAATATAAACACTGTTTTTTTCATCCGGCATCATCATCCGATTGACCAGCGGAACAACAATAAACATCCCGATGACGATGATAAGATTGAAGGTAGAAAAAATTGTCTCGCTGGTGGGGACTATGCCCATTTGCGCTTCATGAAAATGCCCTTGGGTAGCAATCGTCAAAGGAATAGATCCCGCTAGACCGCCGTGCCAGACAATAAACCCAGAATACGCACTGGCCACCAAAAGGCGGTAGTCCACGCGAATTTTACGCGCCAGCTCTTTAGCAAACAGCGCACTGACTACCAAGCCAAATCCCCAGTTAATCCAATCTGCCGCTAAAGCCACCACTGTTACCATGATAATGGCCGCTCCTGGACTTTTGGGTACGGAGGCTAACGTAGATAGAATTTTACGTACAGCCGGTGTGCTGGCCAACATGTAACCAGCCACTAACACCAGTAGCATCTGCATCGTAAAACTGAGCAAACCCCAAAACCCATCGCCCCACATGGTAATCACTTCCATGGGCGTTTTTTGCTCGCCAAACCAAGCAGCTCCGCCTGCAATCAAAGTCAAAATAATGACAAAAATATAAGGATCAGGCAGATACCGTTCGACCAAGCGCACGGAAAAGTTGGTTATCGATTTAAACATACGTCTCCCCTTGAGAAAGCAAAGCATAAAAACTCAAACAATCTGTTACATTTGCCGTGCTTTAAACACTACACCATGACATCCAAATGAAGGAAGTACTATAAAGAAACCGCGTCATCGACGCAGCTGGCATTTGCACTAGTACATGGTACGTTATTATTATGGTTACAGATATGATGGTGCAGCGCCGCATTTGAGTCCCCCCTAGCAAAAAACACTTATACTAGGGGAAAAAAATAGTGCTTCTATTCGCCGTCCTGAAATAAGCGGTCCAAGCCCTGCTTTTGCAGCAAATCTTGCAAATGATCCCAATCCTGGAAGGAAATCTGCAGATAACCTTTATTTTTCGCATTCGCTTTAATCGTTACTGTCGTACCTAAATAGTCGGCAAGCGTGGTTTCAAAACGCTTAATATCTGCATTGACCGCCTTTTTGTGCGATGCAGTATTTTTTGATAGATCAAGCTCACCATTTACATATCTAGCAACCAGTTTTTCCGTCTCACGCACGGATAAGCGTCGAGCCACAACCTCATTAGCAAGCAGGATCTGAGCAGCAGCATCCACGGCCAGTAAAGCACGCGCATGTCCCATATCAATATCACCTGCTACCAACATGGTTTGTACGGAATCCGCTAAATTTAATAAGCGTAATAAGTTACTTGTGGCGGAACGAGAGCGACCGATGGCTTGCGCGGCTTGCTCATGGGTATAACTGAACTCTTCAATTAAGCGTTTTACCCCTTGCGCCTCCTCAAGTGGGTTTAAGTCCTCGCGCTGCATGTTTTCGATCAAAGCCATGATCGCTGCATTCTTATCTTCGATCTCTCGCACCAAAGCTGGGATCGTCTTTAGACCAGCAAGGGCGGCGGCTCTATAGCGCCTTTCTCCAGCCACTATTTCGTACTTAACCGGAGCGGCGGCCTTCATTGGACGAACCAAAATGGGCTGCATTAACCCCTGACTTTTAATGGAGTCAGCCAACTCATTTAATGCCCCTTCATCCATCAACGTACGTGGCTGATACTTTCCGGCTTGTATTTGCTTCAAGGGAATAGATTGAATACCCTCAATTGCTTCGGGACGTTTACCTAGCTCATCAATCGCTGCAGCATCTGCACCCAATAAAGCATCTAGCCCTCTACCCAATCCTTTAGGCTTTCTCGTTGCCATAGTCTTTCCTTTTACTTCTCTGCAGACTTAAGTCTCTGAATTAACTCTTTGCCAAAATCCATGTATGCTTTTGCACCACGAGAGCTCTTATCATAGATCACCCCAGGCATCCCATGACTAGGGGCTTCGGCTAAGCGCACATTACGAGGGATCTTCGTTTGGAACACCTTATCTCCGAAGTGCATTTCAATTTGCTCGGACACTTGGCGCTGCAATGTGATACGCCCATCAAACATGACACGCAACAAGCCTATCAATTCCAAACTTGGGTTAATGTTACGATAAACACGCTTAATTGTATTGACTAAGTCAGACAACCCTTCTAATGCAAAATACTCACACTGCATAGGAATAATCACCCCATGCGCAGCAGCTAAACCATTTAAGGTCAATAAAGAGAGCGTCGGAGGACAGTCAATAAGCACAAAATCATAATGGGTTTTACAATGCTCTAGCGCTTTTTTTAATTGCAGCTCTCGCTTATCAATTTGTACTAAATCAATCTCTGCACCAGATAACTCTCTATTTGCTGCTAACACATCATAATTGCCTGCATCTGACCGGTATATACTTTGATCGATCGTACTTGCCCCGATCAGCACCTGATAGACACTAAGATCCAGATCGTTCTTATCCACTCCGCTGCCCATTGTGGCATTCCCTTGAGGATCTAAATCGATTAGCAAAACTTTTTGTTTTAGTGAGCTAAGCGCTGCTGCTAAATTAACTGTTGTTGTGGTTTTGCCTACCCCCCCCTTTTGGTTCGCCACACAAAACACATAGCTTTGTTTTTTTGTGCTCATGCCATATCCTTATGTAAATAGACCAAACAGCGCTCCGCATTTAATTCAGGTACTATTAACGGCTCTATATGTTGCACCCGCCATAATGTTCTAGACTCCAGCTCCTGAATCTCCTCAGCAGGATGCTTCGCCTTCATAGCAATGATTTGCCCTTGCGGCCCCACATGGCGCTCAGACAAATTAACAAAATCCACCAAAGAGGCAAAAGCACGTGAGATAACCACATCAGCTTGGAATGACTCGGCTTGCTCTATACGCACATGATGTGCTGACAAGTTAGACAAACCTAAAACCGCTGACATTTGCCGCACAAATGCCATTTTCTTTTCTACAGCATCCACGCAATGTATGTTCCACGTGGAACAAGCGGCCGCCAACACCACTCCTGGCAAGCCCCCACCTGAGCCCACATCTACAATAGTTAAGCGCCCTTCCTTTTGCTCCGCAATATATTGCATCGCAGGGACTACGGCTAGACTATCGAACACATGCTGCACTAGCATGAGATTAGGATCACGTAAAGCCGTTAGGTTATACGTGCGATTCCAACGTTGCATTTGCTGTAAGTATTTTAATAAAGTTTGGACCTGCTGCTCTTGCAGGTCCAAACCTAAATCCGCAGCCGCTTGAAGCAGTCGCTGCCTAAAGCCATCCATCACTTTATTTTCCTTTAGAGGACATTCGTTTAATATAGACCAATAATAAAGAAATAGCGGCCGGAGTAACCCCCGAAATGCGTCCCGCTTGCCCTACAGTCTCTGGAGCGGCTGCTTGCAACTTTGCCACTACCTCGTTTGATAGCCCTGAAATCTTACTATAGTCTATATCTACTGGAATTTTCGTTTCTTCTAAAGCTGCCTGCTTAGAAACCTCGACTTGTTGGCGTGCCACATACCCGGCGTACTTCACCTCAATTTCAACCTGATCTGTAATACGGCTCTCCAGCCCTAGATCTGCCAAAACCGACTCTTTTGTTTCCGCTTTAACTAAGTCAAAAAGCTTGCTGTAGGTCATTTCTGGACGTTTAAGCAAGTCATGCAAAGAGTACTCTCGCTCGATCGTGCGCCCTAACACCTGCTCTTGTGTTTCACGTGAAACAAGACGAGGGTTAACCCATGTAGATTTTAATCGCTCTATCTCTGCTTCAACCGCGTCACGCTTACGGCAGTAAAAATCCCAGCGCTCATCATTAACCACCCCTAAGCGGCGGCCGATTTCCGTTAATCGTACGTCTGCATTATCCTCACGTAAAGACAAACGATATTCAGCACGAGACGTAAACATGCGATACGGCTCTGTTACCCCTCGTGTGATTAGATCATCGACCAACACTCCAAGATACGCTTCATTACGTTTCGGGTACCACAATTCCTGCTCTCGAATTTGTAACACTGCGTTAATTCCCGCAAGCAATCCTTGGGCCCCAGCTTCTTCGTATCCTGTCGTGCCATTAATCTGCCCTGCAAAAAACAGGCCTTGGATTGCTTTGGTTTCCAAGGTAGGTTTTAATGATCTCGGATCAAAATAATCATATTCAATCGCATAGCC
>JAAYRP010000262.1 GCA_012518715.1 Alcaligenaceae bacterium
TGATGAGTACCGTTTTCGCTATGTTAACCAAAAAATAGTAAAGCCGCGAAAGCGGCTTTTTACATAGGATACATTTGAGCAGCAAAGTGGTGCTGTTGTTGTATATAGGTTTGGATATGATGTTGACCGCGAGACACGCTTAGGCAGATTGACTTGCTGCTAAGGCTTGTTCTAAGTCAGCCAAAATATCGTCGATATGCTCAATCCCAATGGATAGGCGAACCATATCGCTGCTCACACCCGCTAGCTTGAGTTCCTCGTCATTTAGCTGACGATGGGTTGTAGTGGCTGGGTGACAAGCCAGAGACTTGGTGTCGCCAATATTGACTAAACGTAGAATCAAAGAGAGTGCATCAATGAATTTGGCACCAGCTTCGCGCCCGCCTTTGATCCCAAAGCTTAAAATAGCAGCAGGTTTACCGCCGAAGTATTTTTGTGCAAGGGCGTGTTCGGGGCTACTGGTTAGGCCAGCGTAGTTCACCCAGCTAACATGTGGGTGATCGGCTAAATACTCGGCAACACGCTGGGCGTTTTCTGTATGACGTTCCATGCGTAAGGCTAGGGTTTCAATACCTTGTAGAATTTGGAAGGCATTAAATGGGGAAAGCGCCGAGCCAGTGTTGCGCAAAGGCACAACACGACAGCGACCAATAAAGGCAGCCGGACCAAAGGCTTCGGTATATACCACGCCGTGGTAAGAGGGGTCGGGCTCGTTCAGAATAGGGAAGCGGTCTTTGTGTTTAACCCAGTCAAATTTTCCGGAATCCACAACAGCACCAGCGATTGTTGTGCCATGGCCTCCCATATATTTGGTTAAAGAGTGCACCACAATATCGGCACCGTATTCAAAGGGACGACATAAGGCAGGAGAGGCTACCGTGTTGTCTACAATAACGGGTACCCCATGACGGTGTGCGGCCTCACACAGTGCCTCTAGGTCAATGATATTACCGGATGGGTTACCAATGGTTTCACAAAATACAGCTCGCGTTTTATCATCGATCAAAGCCTCGATCGCTGCAATATCATCATGGGGTGCAAATTTGACCTCAATGCCTTGGCGCGGCAAAGTATGAGCAAATAGATTATAGGTACCGCCGTACAGCTTACTTACCGAAACAATGTTGTCACCAGCTTGAGCGATGGTTTGTATAGCATAAGTAATGGCCGCCATGCCAGAGGCGACAGCCAGCGCTGCTACCCCCCCTTCGAGGGCTGCAACGCGCTCTTCCAGTACGGCATTGGTGGGGTTCATGATACGGGTGTAAATATTGCCCGGCACCTTTAAGTCAAAAAGATCCGCACCATGCTGGGTATTATCAAACGCATAGGAGGTGGTTTGATAAATAGGCACCGCAACGGCTTTTGTTGTGGGGTCTGGTTGATAACCAGCGTGGATGGCTAAGGTTTCGAATTTCATGATAAGCGTTTATGAGCAAAGTTAAGAAAGGATAGCTTAATCGTAACGGCTTATTTATATCTAAAATAGAAATAAATAGCATATCGTTATGATTATCTGTTATAAGAGGGTGTGCTTGTATGAAACACTCCCGTAATATGATCGCCTAAGCGGTTTATATGCTTATATAGTATCTGTTTTTAAGGTTAGAGGCCTAAATGAAAAAATGGTTTAAAAGAGGACTCTTTGCTTTAGTGGTCTTTGTAATTGTGGCCTTAGTGGGGGCAGCCGTTTTCTTGCTCACTTTTGACCCAAATGCTTATAAAAATAAAGTGGAGCAGTTGGTGTTTGATCGCTATCAGCGTCAGCTTAGTATTGATGGTGATATCGAGTTGTCACTCTTTCCACGCATTGGCTTAGCTGTAGAACAAGTGTCTCTAACTGATAAGCAAAGTGATGAGCCTTTTGCTGCTGTGGATCATGCGCGTTTTGCGGTTGCGGTTTGGCCACTGCTTTGGAACCGTTTGGTAGTGGATCATGTGGCTGTGAGCGGTTTAAAGATGTGGCTGCATCGCGATGCACAGGGTGAATTCAATTTTATGGATCTTTTACAGCGAGGTCCAAACGAGGTAGCGCAGCATACGTCCCGATCATTTTTTCCTACGGCTCAGGCACAATCAACATCTATGGTGCCAGACGCCTCACAGGCTGAGTTTCAAATCGATATTGCAGGCTTAGAGCTTAAAAATGGTGAAATTCATTTCACTGATGAGCCCTCGGCAACGCAACTACGAGTGGTGGATTTAGAGTTAAATACGGGGCGTATGACTTTTGGACAGCCCTTTGATGTAATTTTTAAAGGTGCACTCCAAGGAGAAAGTCCGATTACAGATGCGACACTTGAAGGGCAAGCTGTGGTGCAGCTCGAGCCCCATTTGTATCGTTATTCGGCGCAGCGTATGAATTTAGCACTTAGTGGGCATTTGGGAGCTTATGAGGCTAGTGCAGCGACATTACGTGGTGGTGTTGAGTTATTAACCCACACAAAAGACATACGTGTTCGTAACCTAGAGCTGAGCACTCAGGGAAAATGGCGATCAGATACTTTAGCACTGGATAAAGTAA
>JAAYRP010000263.1 GCA_012518715.1 Alcaligenaceae bacterium
ATACAGATAAGTGGCCTCGGCAGCTAAGTCCTGATGAATGACCTGATCCTTATCTCCGGCCGCCACCAAATAACTTTGCTGACGTGACATCAATGCCCGCAAAATCTGAAACGCCGCTTCGTTGGCATCATGCAATTCATCGACCACAATGACACGATACACAGGAATATGCGCTAATAGCTCGGGTTGATCTAGCAGGGCACACGCCAAATCATAGGTCGCATCAAAAGGCCCCCTAAACAACACCCCCTCGTAGGGACTTTGACGCAGGCGTTCGTATTGCTGCGCCCACAAAAAATCCGTCACTGTGACCCCGGCTAAGGCTGCTTTTTCAAAAAGATCCTCGTCCTCGCCCAAACGTAAATCCATGCGCGCTTTTAAGCGCAACTGACTTTGGTAAAACTGGCTCAGGGCTACATGATGTGAGCGTATTTCCAAGTAAAACTCTTCACGATGCGCATACCGCTGGCTCAGCATCTCTTGTGCTTCTAGCATCATCGGTTGCAAAGCGTGCATCTGCGTCATACGCGGCGGCTCTTGCTCCTCCCAATACGTCAAAACCTGCTGCGCAAAGTCCTCGATACGATACAAAGCCAAACGCCGCATCACTGCTGGCGCTACGCCCAACTCCAACAACCGTTGTCGTAATACCTCCAAGGCCTCTGGAGTAAAAACCAGACCTAAGATTTGTTCCGGCGCCAAACCACGCGTCAAAGCCTCTCCAATGCGCAAGGCCAAAGTCGTGGTTTTTGCTGCACCGGCATTTGCCTCGATTAAGCTAATACGTTGCTGAGCACACTGAATCGCCTGCTGCTCGAGCGTTGGCAACAGGTTTTTAGGAAAAAAACGCGGTCGAATCATTGTCCTCGCGCAGAAAGGCGCTGCGCCAAGATATCCAGATTAGCCAAAGATAAACGATGCTGCTCAATCAACGCTAACGTACCGTTGTGATACATCTGCGCAATTTCCGCGTCCTCTAATGCCGCTACCTTATCCATATCCACCACCCAAATCCCGGCCAGGCTCTCTGAGTGATCACCATCAGTTAATTGAATCGACTGCGGTTTGAGTAAGCCTTGGTTTTTTAACCGCATAACCCATTGCTGCGTTTGATCTAATTCCACCTGTAAGGTGCGTAATGCATGTACCAATTGCGTTAAATAGGCAGAGGGCGCCCCGGCCTCAAAAAAAGCCATGCCATCGCTATGACTTAAACCTGGGTACTGTTTATCCACATAGACCAAGGGCTGTTGTGTTTTTTCATCAAAGCCCAAATGAAAAGGATGACGTTTTACCCATGCCGGAATATAACAAAATGGCTCCCATGCCCCTGAGCTTTGGACAAAAGCATTATCTTGTGCCTGAAAACTGGTTAACACCACGGACTGTAAAGTATTGCCTTGTGCGTCAGCCGCGATAAACACAATAGGATAGTTTTTACAAGCAAGCTCATATTCGCTTTGCGCTAAAGGCAAGGCATTTTGTGTTTTTGCAAAATCATAATGATCTGAACGCAAAGTGATTTTTAACTGGGTATCGCTCCCATCTAAAGCCAAAAGATCCGGCATCGCCATCTGCTGTGACATAAATCCCCCAATAAAAATTCCATTATATAGGCATAGGCAACGCCCTAGAAAATCCACTATACTAAACCATAGTAATAACTATTCTCATTTCTATTTATGTCTGCTGCACCCGCTACGCTTGCGGTTTACCAACAGGTTTTACACCGACGGCTATTTATTTTATTCGGGCTTGTGCTCGCTATTGTGTTGTGCTTAATTGCTGATTTCATGTTGGGCCCCTCTGGGCTCGCTTGGTCTGAGCTCTATCACGCCTTATTTAATCCCAGCTTGGCCGATCCCACTACACGTGTCATTGTGTGGGACATTCGTCTTCCTTATGCGCTCATGGCTGTTGCCATTGGCATGGGGCTAGGCCTATCAGGTGCCGAGATGCAAACCATCTTAAATAACCCGTTGGCTAGCCCGTTTACGCTGGGTATTTCTTCAGCGGCGGCTTTTGGTGCTTCTTTGGCCATTGTGCTGAACTTTTCTGTTCCCGGGGTGCCAGCCAGCTGGATGATTGCCACCAATGCTTTTATTTTTGCGGTGCTCTCGGCTTTATTGCTCGATGCCGTGGCCCGTTGGGGCGCACTAAGCACGTCTTCTTTGGTGCTTTTTGGGATTGCGCTGGTTTTTTCCTTTAATGCCCTCGTGTCCTTAATGCAGTTTGTAGCTAGCGCCGAAGCCCTTCAAGGTCTGGTTTTCTGGACGCTTGGCAGCCTATCACGTGCAAGCTGGCCTAAAGTCGGTCTTATGTTTTTAATGGTGCTACTCCTCTTTCCGCTCGCCATGCGCGATGCATGGAAGCTTACCGCCCTACGCTTGGGCGAAGAGCGCGCTTTAAGCTTTGGTATTAATGTTCAACGCTTACGCCTTAGCTCATTATTACGCATTAGTCTGCTAGCCGCGTTGGCGGTGTCCTTTGTGGGCACTATCGGTTTTGTAGGGCTGATCGCTCCTCATATTGCACGCCGGCTCTTTGGGGAAGACCATCGTTTCTATTTGCCTGGCAGTGCACTGGTGGGCGCTTTAATTTTATCCATGGCCTCCATTGCCTCAAAAAACATCGTCTCCGGTGTCATTGTTCCGGTTGGCATTGTGACGTCTTTAGTCGGCGTGCCCTTTTTCTTATCCGTCGTATTACGTCGCCAAACCGCATAAAGGAGTCCTATGTTATCCATCGACCACCTTCAAGTTGGCTATGGCAACAAAATCATTTTGCAAGATATCCACGTCGACCCGATCGCTCCCGGTCAGGTTGTGTCACTGCTGGGAGCAAACGGCTGTGGCAAATCCACCCTACTCAAAAGTCTAGCGGGGTTAATTCGCCCCAAAAAAGGGCATATTACGCTCAATCACCAAGACCTTACCCAACAAAATTTTGAACAGCGCGCTCAACACGTGGTGTATTTACCGCAATCTTTGCCGGCTTCAGTGCATTTACGTGTGTTTGAGTCCGTGCTTGTAGCGGCCAATGCCACGCTACGCCCTACCCAACAAAGCAGCACCGATGCCGATCGCATCATGGCTTTACTAGAACGCCTCGGGATCGCGCATTTATCCATGCGTTATTTAGACGAACTGTCTGGCGGGCAAAAGCAACTGGTCGGGCTTGCCCAAGCGCTGATTCGGCAGCCAACGCTATTGCTTTTGGATGAGCCGCTTTCCGCGTTGGATCTTAATTATCAATACCACGTTATGGAGCTGCTTAAAGAGCAGACGCAACAACAACAAATGATCAGTGTGATTGTGCTACATGATTTAAACGTTGCGCTTCAACACAGCCAACACTGCTTATTACTTAATCACGGGCATATCTTAGCCCAAGGTCCGGTTGAACAAGTCATCCACGCTGAGCATTTGGCTACGGCTTATGGGGTTCGCGCACGTATCGAAGCCTGCAGCCGCCAACAGCTCCATGTTTTTATTGATGGTCTCAGCACCAATGCCGAGGTAAACGCATGAAAGGTTTTTTCTTATTTTTTTGCGGGCTCCTATTTGCCTGGCAAGCCCAAGCCGCACCCATTACTGTTACGGATATTACAGGACGAGAGGTCACGCTTGCCCAACCCGCCACACGTATTATTTTGACTCAGGCACGTCACATGCCTGTGTTAGCCTTATTACATCCTGACCCAGTGAGCTTGATTGCAGGCTGGTCGGATGAGTTTAAAACCGCGTTTGTCAACGAATACGAGCAATATCAAAAGCAGTTTCCTGCCATTCGCGACATCCCTACCGTAGGGCGTCATACCGCTGAAAGCTTCTCTGTGGAACAAAGTC
>JAAYRP010000304.1 GCA_012518715.1 Alcaligenaceae bacterium
GAGGAGTAAGCATACGCTGCGCAGTGGCAAGTAGTTCTTGCTCTTGGCCAGGGTCCACAAACTCATCAACACCACTGCGTAGGGCGTGAATAGCTCCGTTGGCTTCCTCGGTGGAGCCTAGTGCTACCAAGGGTAAGCCAGGGTGCTGTGTTAACAAATACCTAGCAATTTGATTAAGCTCAGCGAACTGACTAGGGTTGTTACTGTCTTCAATGAAATCCATAAAGCAAATGGCAAAGTTGTGCTGTTGCCATTGCTCAGGGTTTTGTGCTTGTTCTAATGAGATTGTTGTGAGTGAGCCTAAAGGTGCAAGAACATTTTCTAAATGCTCTTGCAAAAAAAGGTCGTCAGAACACAGTACAAAAAGGTAGTTGGATTGGGTCATGGACAGCTCTAATGATTAGCGTGAAAAACCTGGCATATGTTGACCAATAGCAGGTCCTATCAAATAGGCGCCCCAAGCATTAGTCGTGTTATCGGTTCTATCCATATTTTGCCCAGGCAAGACAAGATTGGTATCAGCAGCGAAAGGATGCACTAACCGAGGAGTAACGACGATGACTAATTCACGCTCTTCTTGTTCGTATTCCATGTTACGGAAGAAACTACCAATTATAGGTAAGTCTCCTAGTAGAGGTAGTTTATTGACGTTAGCTCGGGTGCTGCGGGATACTAAACCGCTGATGACAAAGCTTTCACCATCACCTAGTTCTACAAAGGTATCGGTTCTGCGTATGCGCAAGGCAGGAACGTTAGCGCCATTGCTGTTAATGGCATTGCTATAGTCCAAATCGCTGGCTTCAGGAGCTACTTTTAGGGCAATTCGTTGGTTTGATAAAATTGTTGGGCTGACAGTAAGACCAATACCAAAATCTTTATATTCGACGCCTTGTGTGCCTAGGCCCCCCGCTACTGGCACGGGGATGGAGCCACCAGATAAAAAGCTAGCGCTTTGACCCGATAGAGCGACAAGGGTGGGCTCTGCTAAAATTCGGGCTAAATCGTTACTTTGTAAAAGCTGTAGCCGAGCTGAGAAATGTTTAGAGCCCCCGAAAATAATATTAAAGCCGTTGCTGACAATATTTGATGGCGAGCTAAAGTTCCAGTTTCCGCCAGATTTGCCACCACTCCAGTCAATTCCAATATTTTTGAGTACAGAAGAAGAAATCTCCGCGATTTGTACTTCAATTTGCACCATGCCTGTGGTACCTATAGTAGAGGCATCCAAAGGAGGGGTATTGTTGATTTGTGCTGTTTGATGAGTGATTTGGTGTTCGATTAGGGAGTCAGCATGCCCTAGAATTAAATTTTGCTCAGCACTAGAGTACAGTTCTATTTGTGGAGCATAGCCCTCTTGTTTGAGTTGAGAGGTTAGCTCATGTTCTACATGAATAGTCCATAAGCTAGGAGTGGACTGATGATTGAACCACACGCGTAGCTCTGTAGTACCGGGGTTAAGACCAGTGAGTAAGATTTCATTTGGTTGCCGTCGGTTGGATGAGAGTGTTTGCACAGCGGCTATGCGAGGATTAGCGACAGCAATGCGAGTTGGTGTGTGCGTTAAAGGTAAAACCCATTGCCCAGACTGAGCGAGAGTTATGGTGTTGGCTTGAGCTGTGTAGGCAAAGAGGGCCAGGATCAAGCTAAACAAAGCAAAGGATAGGCGCAAAAAATAGTGAGTCATGGTGTTAGCCTTAGTAGTGTTCGAGTTGTGAGTTAGGTCCACGAATGATTTCTATTGCACGCGCTGTCGGTATTTGTGCTGTTCGAGTTGGAGCGGCCTTTGGGGTGGTTTTAGAGTCTTGTTCCTTTTTGTTTTCAGCTGCAGCAATTTCACTTAAGCTCATCCCTGCAAAAGCTTTGTTTTCAGGCTTTTGCATAGCTTGTTGTTGTTCAGTGGTTAAGTCTTCTTTGGTGGTGAGCACGTGAGTGCGCTCGGGAAACAGGGAAGTATCGGGTAGGTCTTCATCTAGAGGTGAGCGTACAACGAGTTGTAAAACCCCTTCGCGAGCAGCAATCAGTAAAGGGTTAACTTCTTCTAGGGGGATAGCTAGTACAGCTGTATTTGATAGGGCACTATGTGACTGATTATTTTCTGTGATTGGTTCATCAAGAGACTGAGCCCCTAGAGCCAAAACGCGTTTTTTGGCTAAGAGCAAACGTGACTGACTGGTGTCGACTTCACCAGTAGCAGATTGGCGTTTTAATAAAAAGAAAATATCTACGTAATCACCAGCTTCAATACGACTTGCTTGGGCGTTATCGGCTTGAATGGGAACAGTAATAGCACGCTCTCCTGGCTCCAGATAATAGGCTAGCCCCTTCATCAGCATAGAGTCTTGAATTAACTCACCCGGAGCTAGGTCGGTGCGTAAGTGGCGGCCTTCTAATAGGGATGGGTCAGAAAAGCTGTGTTCAGGTTGTATCGGCCACTGTTCAATTTTGATCTTGTCAGAAGACAACATCGCACCTGCTTTGAGAGGCTCGCTTGCTACGACTACGTTGTAGAGAGGAGGGGGGGTGGTCTCGGGCATGACAACTGGGATAGGCTCAGCATCAGGCTTAGCCATAAGGTACAGGGCAAATGCGGTTAGAAGCAAGGCCAGTACCACTAAAATGGAGGCGATGATTTTACTGATTTGGCTCATAGGGAGTTCTCTTTTAAACACATGATATTAATCGAACTAGAGGCTTGTAATTGGGAAACAGCTAAACTCGATTTACTCAGGGCATGATGAGCCTGATTGAGCAGATGTAGCAGAGTATGGTTTTGAGTGTTATAGCTAAGTGCGACCTTAAAAGTGCAGATCTGCCAGTTTTCGAATGAGACGCGCTCTATTTGCGAACACGAGGTATAGCTCAGGGTGCAGGTCGTGTCATTTTGTAAAAAGCCTAACGAGTTTTTTACGCTATCACAGACGTTTGGTTGAGTTGTTGATGCCACCGTATTGCATAGTAGGGTGTTTGATGGTGCAGCGTGTTGCCAGGCGCTAAGAGCTCGAGTGCCTTCCCCCGCAGCATAGCTGAGCTTTTGTTGAGCCCAGACATACATACTTAAAGCGCTGATGCCAAGTATCAAAATAAGTATTAAGACAAAACTTAGTGCAAATTCAATGGAAGCTACACCGTCTTCAGATCTGAGAGGGGGGGTTGGTATTTTCATTGGTGTCACCAGACCTCGGAAGTACGAATACGCTGGGTGTTATTGAGTTTGAGCTGACTAAATGCGAGCTCGTAAAGACTAAGCAACCCTAAGCTAGGAATTAAAGGGAATTGGCCATAGTCGTATTCGATTTTCACAGCAATCTCGTGCTTGTTGAGAACAGGAGTCAAGTCACAACGAAGTGCGTCATTGTTTTTGGCTAAAGGCTGATCGGCGCCGCAGATTGTAATGTGTACGATATTGCTAGTGGTGCCGTTAATTTCTTGGGCTAGCGTATTGATCCAATTTGTTTGTTCTTGTGCTAGTTTTAAGGCACGCTCGGCTTTTTTATTTTGTATTTCTTTAGGTGTGAAATGGCCGGGTGGATAAAAAGTTAAGATAGAGCGAGAGCTTTCTTGGGAGGCATAATTAATGGACTGCTGGGCAGCAAAAATCATGCCAAGATTTAGCATGGCAAAAACGATAAAAAACAGTAATAAAAAAATGAGCGCAAACTCAATGGTCATAGAACCTTCTTGCGCAGCACGATACAACGTATCAGGGTGCTCAGTGTGTTCTGGCATGGTCATGCTTGTCTCTAAAAGATTTTTGTTATCGCCCAAATTAGAGCAGCTAAAGCGATGCAGCCTGCGTAGGGTAATTTTTTTGCTCGATAAGCGCTTGCGCGCAAATAAAACAAAGGGATGCTTTCTAAAAAAGTGATCAATAAAGCATAGATGCCTATAATCAAACTACCAAATAAGAGCAAATAAAAACTTTGGCTCAGCCCTATTAAGTAGGCTAGGGTTGCCATGTATTTCACATCACCACCACCTATGATGCCTTTCATCCACAAAGGAAACAGCACTAGTAAATAGAAGAAAAAAGCGCCAATTAGCATCAGGGCAGAAGAGCCCCCCCAAGTGGATTCAGGAAATACACCTAGTTTTTCGCCTATAAGCCATATGGATTGACACACTAAAACCACTAGTAAAGATAAATTAGGAATGCGCCGATAAATAAAATCACTGACGATAGTGTGTAAAGCAAAGCCTATAAACAATGCAGCCCATATTAGGGCTGCCAAATCAGAAGAAAGCCAATAGGTAGTTGGCATTAGCATTTATGGTGTGGGATTAACCGTCTGTACCTGTACCTGTACCTGCTTTTTTTGCATCCTTAATACCTTGACTGATTTCGTCGAAAAGGCCAGAGATGTTTCCACCTAAGGTAGTGAGAGTGCCAATAATTACCACAGCGATTAGTCCTGCAATTAAGCCGTATTCAATAGCAGTTGCACCGCTTTCGTCTTTGATGAAGTCTTTAAGTAATTGCATAGATGTATCCTTTGTAAAAGCATTAGTATGCTGTTTCCGAATAGGAGACGAGGAAAATGTATCTGTATCCATACGTTTAATGATATCGCCATATGTTTCTTTTTGCAAAGGAGTAAGGAAGGGTGTTGTGAAGGGTGTTGTTTTTTGTTACTTTTGTGCGTGAGCTCCTGTAACAAGCAGATGGTTTTTTGATGTTATGTAAGTTTATTGTCAGATTTAATGTTAATTTTATCTGCGCTTGTAAGTCTGATAGGCGACATAACATTTCATTATTGTTACTATTTCGCAGAGTGGTTTTTTATCTTTTTTGAATAATTTAATTAGATGGGTATTATGTAGGTTGCGTGGATAAGATAATGTTTTGATGGGAGGGGTGAGATAGAATTAAGGTGTAATTATTATTTCTAGGTGATGTTTAGGAAAAAAAAGACCGCTATTGCGGTCTTTTTAGAATTTGGTGGTGCCCAAGGCCGGAATCGAACCGGCACCCCTTGCGGGATCGGATTTTGAGTCCGACGCGTCTACCAATTCCACCACTTGGGCACGTACTGCATGTGTTTGGTAGCAGCTAAAGACGTAATTA
>JAAYRP010000264.1 GCA_012518715.1 Alcaligenaceae bacterium
GCCAATTGATATAGCTTATAAGTGGACGTATTACGATCGGTAAGAGCTAAAGGATATTGCTGCACATCATCTAAACGTAACCGTTTGCGCCGGGCAAGCGGATGGTTTTTTGCCATAATCGCCAAGGCGGGCGCCTCGCAAGAAAATCGTACCGCCACCGTTTCCGATGGCGTTGTACTAAAGGTAATAGCAATATCTGCATCACCCATCGCCACCCGTTCCGTAGCCACTTTTGCACTACTCACAAACACGTCAAAACGGCTTTGTGGATGCACCAGACTAAATTGCGCCATCAAGCTGGGAATCAGCTCATGGGCGACCCCCTGCGTGCAAGCTAAACGGATGGGGTGTTTAGCGGTATCGCTTAAACCTGCTATCGCCTGAAATGTAGACTCGGTTTCCAAGTTCACCCGCCGTACATGCTTTAATAAAATTTGTCCGGCTGGTGTCAATAACATACCGCGCGCACTTCGCTCAAACAACTCTGCCCCAACGCGCTGCTCCAATTGATGAATTTGCCGACTAATTGCCGACACAGCCACATGTAAGCTTTCTGAGGCAGCACTTAAACTTCCTTGCTGCGCTACCTCGTAAAAATACTTAAAAGCTAAGGATTGCATAGCTAACCCATTGATTTATATAAAAATAAAAAATAATACAGTCTTAGATAAGACTAGGGTTTTCCCTAAAAACCCTTTCTAAAAAAAGCAAACTGTTCTCTAAATCTTATGATTGTATAGAAAACAACCTCTCTATATACTACTTTTTGCATAACTATTTCTGTTGATTTCAGTTGGAGACACTATGCGTTTCGAATTTACCCTAAAAGCCGTGACCCTAAGCTTGGCCTGTGCCTTTGCTTCCACGGCATTTGCCCAAACCTTAAAAATTGGTTTGGCCTCTGAGCCCACAGCCGTGGATCCTCATTACCATCAAACCACCCCTAACGAAGCGTTGATCTCTCATATTTTTGAGCCTTTAGTACGTATGAGCCCCGATATGGAGCTTCAGCCTGCTTTGGCTAAATCATGGGAGCCCACCGACGACACCACGTGGACCTTTAAGCTCGATGAAAAAGCGACTTTTTCTAATGGCGACCCGTTCACTGCGAATGATGTGGTCCTTAGCTTCTGTCGTATCTTGCACAATGAAACAGCCATTGGCAGTGGGTTAATGAACGTGGCTCGTCGCATCCAAGCCATCCAAGTACAAGACGATAAAACCCTACAAATTAAAACCAGCGTTCCCTACCCCTTGCTCCCCAATGAGCTTGCGCGTGTCCCCATGATTTGGAACGGTGTGGTTCAACATGAAAACCTACGCTTTGACCCAGAGAACAACTGCGGTGTCACCAGCGCCTGGCCTGATGTAAACGCATTTAACAAAGGCGACTTAGTCGTTGGTACTGGCCCTTACACGCTCAAATCGTATGTGAAAGGCACAGGTATTGAGCTAGAGCGTAATGAAAACTACTGGGGCGAAAAACCCGACTGGAAAAACGTACGTATGACCGCAGTGCCCAGTGCAGGCCCGCGCTTAACCGGGTTATTAGCGGGCGACTTCGATTTAATCGAAAACCCTGCTGCACGTGATCTAAAGCGTATTACGGATAGCGGTTTTGGTCATACCATTAAACCTTCCGTGCGTGTGATGTTCTTCCAGCTTGATGTCGGTCGCGACCAAAGCCCCCTAGTCAAATCCCCTAAAGGCGATAACCCTCTCCAAAATCAAAAAGTTCGTCAGGCAATGTCTCTTGCCATCGACCGTAAGGCCATTGTGGAACGCATTATGGATGGCGTCGCAGAGCCCGCTAACCAATATATTCCCGTCGGCATGTTCGGCTCCATTACGGATGCACCCGCGCTAGAGTACAACCCCAAAAAAGCCAAAGAGTTGCTTGCTGAGGCCGGCTACCCCGATGGCTTTGAGTTAACGCTATCTGCCACCAATGACCGCTACATCAACGATGCCCAGCTCACACAAGCCGTTGCGCAGTATCTGAGCCGCATTGGTATCAAAACCAACGTAGATACAATGACGCGCTCTGTGTATTTCCCTAAGCGTGCTAAACGAGAGTTTAGCGTGGCGTTAGGTGGCTGGGGCTCCGAAACCGGCGAGGCAGCTAACTTCCTCCAGTACTGGGTCACGACAACCAATAAAGACTTAGGCGTAGGCGGCAGTAACTATGGTGGTTACTCCAACCCCGAACTGGATAACAAGTTCCTAGAAGCCATCCGTACCCTTGACGACAACAAACGTAGCGAATTGTTGCAACAAGCCGTACAGCTGTCTTTAGACGATATGGCACATATTCCCTTGCACTTTGAAAGTGGCGTATGGGCATTCCGTAAAGGCATCAACTACGTAGGTCGCGCTGACCAACGTACGATGGCGACACACGCTACCATCGCGGAATAATAACCACTTAGGCTGACGAAGGAGTTTGATTTGGCCGTTTTTATTTTACGCAGATTACTGCAAAGCGTTGTGGTATTGTTCGCGGTTTCTGTGGTGGTGTTTTTTGCAGTCTACACCGTAGGCGACCCCATTGAGCTACTCGTCAGCCCAGATGTGGGGCAGGATCAGCGCGATGCGCTGATCGCCCGCTTAGGGCTTGACCAACCGCTCTGGCAGCAATACCTGCATTTTGTTTGGCGTGCCTTACATGGAGACCTAGGTAATTCTTTTGTACATGGTATGCCAGCTGTTGACCTTATTTTACAGCGCTTTCCTGCCACACTTGAACTAGTCGTAGTAGCGATTAGCTTAACCTGTATTTTAGGTATCCCCCTGGGGCTTATTGCTGGCTTACACCGCGATAATTTCCTAGGTAAAAGCATCATGAACACCTCTGTGCTTGGCTTTTCCCTGCCTAATTTTTGGCAAGGGATGGTGTTCATTTTATTATTTGCCGTCTGGCTCGGTTGGCTTCCTGCATCCGGCCGAGGCCCTACCGTCGAAGTGCTCGGCATCCCCTTAAGTATTTTTAGCGCTCAAGGTTGGAGTCATATCGCACTGCCCGCGGTGAACTTGGCTGTAGCCAATATCGCTCTGATTTTGCGCATGACAGCCTCTGGTGTCAGCGAAGCCCAGAGCCAAGACTATGTGCGCTTTGCGCGCGCAAAAGGTGTTAAGCCTGGACGTATTGTACGCCGTCATATTTTACGCAACATTATGATCCCTGTTGTCACCGTTATTGGCATGGAGTTTGGCACCCTAATCGCCTACTCCACTATTACAGAAACGGTATTTTCTTGGCCTGGCATGGGCAAACTACTTATCGATAGTGTGTATCAACTGGATCGCCCCGTGGTGGTTGCGTACGTCATGCTCGTCACCATGCTTTTTGTCGTAATTAATCTCGTGGTGGATATTCTGTATGCCGTTTTAGATCCACGTGTACAACTTTTGGAGCCTAGCGCCTAATGACTACCCCACACTCTTTATCAGATGGGCAACCGGCCGCCATTCCAACCGTTAAGCCCTTACAAAATACGCCACAACGGCAAAAAATTCTTAAAAAAATTCGCAGTCGTCCATCGACCAAGCGATCTTTGCTGACATTATTTATCTTAATTGCAGTCGTATTGATCGCCCCTTATTTTGCGCCGCAAGACCCCTATGACTTATTGTCATTGGATATTATGGATGGCCGTCTACCACCAGGCTCAGAAAGCTTTAATGGCATGACCTATTGGTTAGGTACAGACTCACAAGGCCGCGACATGCTTAGTGCCATTTTATATGGCTTGCGTATTAGTTTACTCGTCGGTCTCGGTGCGGTTGCCTTGTCAGCCATCATTGGCATGATCATGGGGTTAATTGCGGCGTATCACGGCAGCTGGGTCGACAGTCTAATTATGCGTACCGTCGACTTCATTCTGGGCTTTCCTACAATTTTAGTTGCTCTGGTTCTGCTCTCTGTCTTAGGCCGAGGCATTGATAAGGTCATCATCGCTTTAGTGATTGTGCAATGGGCGCATTACGCTCGTATTATGCGTGGGCGCGCGCTACAAGAGCGTCGTAAAGAATATATCGAAGCCGCGATGAATCTGGGCTTTTCCTCATGGCGCATTATGTTCAAGCATCTTATGCCAAATTGCTTTGGCCCGATTATGGTGTTTGCCACCATTCAAATTGCCACTGCTATTGTGCTAGAGGCTACGCTTTCCTTTTTAGGCGTAGGCGTACCCATTACCGAGCCTTCTCTTGGGCTACTCATTGCAAGTGGCTTTGAGTATCTGCTTTCCGGTGACTACTGGATCAGTATTTTCCCTGGCTTAGCTTTGTTATTTTTAATTCTCTCTATCAACATCGTAGGTGATCGCCTACGCGAAAGTTTGGATCCACGACGCTAATGACTGACACAATTTTATTACAGGTAAATGGATTACAGACGGCTTTTCACACCGAGGAAGGCGCTTGGCTGGCCGTAGATGGCGTGGATTTACAAGTCAAAAAAGGGGAAATTATCGGCCTTGTCGGTGAATCTGGCTCGGGGAAATCCGTCACTGGCTTTTCGCTTATTGGACTGATTGATCCACCGGGCGAAGTGGTGGGCGGCGAGGTTCTTTTCCACGGTCAAGACTTACGCCAACTGTCCGAGGAGCAATTGCGACAATTACGGGGTGATCGAATTGCCATGATTTTCCAAGACCCGTTAATGACACTGAATCCAGTGCTTAAAGTGGGTGAGCAAATGATGGAAGCGATTCTCACGCACTATCCAGAAACCCCAAAAGCCGAAGCTCGCCAACGCTGTTGTGAAGCCTTGGCTCAAGTTGGTATCCCTGCACCAGAGTCCCGTCTAGATAACTATCCCCATGAGTTCTCTGGGGGGATGCGCCAACGTGTTGCTATCGCCATTGCTATGCTCAACAAGCCGGAATTGATTATCGCGGACGAGCCAACAACGGCATTGGATGTGACCATTCAAGCGCAAATCCTCTACGAGATGCAAAAACTCTGTCGGGAACAAAACACCGCATTAATCTGGATTACCCACGATCTAGGCGTCGTGGCAGAGCTTGCCGACCATGTTGCGGTGATGTATGCAGGAAAAATAGTTGAATATGGCGCTGTGCAAGCGGTATTACAAAACCCTATTCATCCCTATACAGAGGGGCTCCTGAACTCCATGCCTGGTTCTGCCCAACCGGGTGCCCGCTTACAACAAATCGATGGCATGGCACCCACCTTAACAGGACGCGAGCAGGGCTGTACCTTTAGGCCACGTTGTCCCTATGCCCACCCTTCCTGTGCACAAAGTGCCCCTCCGGTTGAACAAATTGGTCAGCGCCAATACCGCTGCTATTTCCCTCTGCTTAAGGAGGAAACAAAATGAGTACGACGCCTATTATTGATATTCAAAACCTGCATAAACAATTTAGCAAAGCCCCTGATTTGGCCCATCGCATCTTACAAAGCTTAGGCAAAGCCGCTCCGCCCCCTACTGTTCATGCCGTCAATGGCATCAATCTAACGATTCAAAAAGGTGAGGTGGTTGGTCTTGTTGGGGAATCCGGTTGTGGTAAATCCACCTTAGGGCGTATGGTCGCGGGCTTAATCAACCCTAGCGCAGGTGCTATCTACTACGAAGGCAAGGATATTCAGCAGCTGAGCCGCGAAGAAAAGCTCGCCTACACCTTGGGGGTGCAACTTATTTTCCAAGACCCACAAGCCTCATTAAACCCAAAGCAAAAACTGGGTGATATTATTAGCGAGGCCTTGCATGTGCACCGTTTGGCTCCTAAAGCAGAAATATCCCAACGCATCAATCACGCTTTAGCCGAGGTCGGACTCGAAGTGGATTATCGTGACCGCCTGCCCCACCAAATCTCAGGTGGGCAGCGTCAGCGTATTGGTATTGCTCGTGCTTTAATGGTCAACCCAAAATTTCTTGTTTGTGATGAACCAGTTGCCGCCTTAGACGTCTCCATTCAAGCGCAAGTTATTAACCTGTTTATGGATTTACGCGATAAACACGGCTTGACCTATTTATTTATCAGTCATGACCTAGGCGTGGTTCGACATATCTCTGATCGTGTCGCTATTATGTATTTAGGGCGTATTGTAGAAATTGCGGACAGCGCTGATATCTTCCATCATGCTGCCCACCCCTATACCAAAGCCCTGCTGGCAGAAATGCCAGATGTCACTAAACAAGGGCGCGCTTTTACCCCCATCAAAGGTGAGATTCCTTCTCCCTTAAACCCTCCAAGCGGCTGTACCTTTCATCCACGATGCCCTGTGGCCACTGAGCTGTGTAAGGCCAGCGTTCCTGAGCTAAAAACCGTTGGTGCAGGTCATCAGGCCGCTTGTCACTTGATTTAAAATACCGCAAAGGATTTGATTGCATGAATCACCAAGCACATGAGCTTACCGAGGCATTACGTCAACAAATTATTCGCTGGGTCGAGCTCGAGTCTCCCTCCCATGATGCCGATGCCTTACGTGCCATGGCTGCCCTTATTCTCGATGATATAAAAGACAGCCCTCTGCGCGTAGAACAGATCAATGTCGGTGAAGACACCGGACCTATTTTGCACATTCATAACCGTGCTGATAACGATAGTCGATCGGGTATTTTAGTTCTCGGTCACTATGATACGGTCCATCCGATCGGCACCTTAACCCAAAACCCGTGCCGACAAGAGGGCGATAAGCTCTTTGGCCCAGGCATCTACGACATGAAGTCAGGCGTGGTCTTGGCTCTATCCGCTTTAAAAGCACTGGCTCAACCTCAAGCCACACAGCTTCCTGTGGATTTGGTTCTGGTTCCCGATGAGGAAACCGGTAGTCATTACTCACGCGAGTATATTGAAAAATTTGCTAAAAAATCGGTTTATACCTTGGTATGTGAGCCTGCCCGTGTAGAGGAGGGACGCTGCGTAACCGCCCGTAAAGGCACAGGCAATATTTTTATTACTGCACACGGTCGTCCTGCGCATGCCGGTATTCATCACGAAAAAGGCCGTAATGCCATCGAGGAAATCGCCCACCATGTTCTGGCTTTAGAAAAGCTAACCGATTATGAGCGTGGTATTACTGTTAGCGTAGGTGTTATCAAAGGTGGCACAACGTCGAATGTTGTCCCTGCCTGGTGCCAAATCAAAGCCGATTTTCGAGTACCGAATGCAGAAATGGCACAACGCCTCGAGCAACAAGTTGAACAAATTAAAGCCATCCATCCAGATATTCGCCTAGAAGTGGAATTCAAACTCAATCGCCCCGCCATGCCGCGTACAGAAGCTACTGCTGCTTTATTAGCACAGTGCCAAAACTATGCACGCCAAGCGGGCTTTGAGCTAAAAGAAGCCCCCATGACTGGGGGAGCAAGTGATGCGAATTTTACCGCCGCTTTGGGCGTGCCAACCCTAGATGGCTTGGGCGCCGATGGCAACGGCGCTCATACCCTAAATGAGCATATCTTGGTGTCTACCTTAGCCCAGCGCCGTCAGTTTTGGCTGCATACGCTCGCCCAATTGCACTAAGCGCTCACTTCGTTACTGCTGAGACAAGGCCGCCAACAAGCGGTCTTGTTGCGCTTGATCTAAGTCCGCAACCTGAATCTCATCAACAAAAACGTGATAACGATCTTCGATTTGGTCAATGCGATACTGCCCGGCCTGTAGTTGTTTCATCAATAAGCCGGCTTGTTTAGGATCCGCAAAAGGTAACGATAAAAAGACTTCGTTATCCGCGGCATCAAACAAACGGAACTGAAAGCCTGCCTCGTCCCTAAAGCTCACAAAACGTGCCGTTTTGACCTTTTCTGTCTTATTTTCTACTGGCGCAACCGGCACAAGATGTGGCGAGCGTAAACCAACAGCGGCACGCAACTGCTCCATCAACGGCATAGAAATCTGACGCGCCTTGGCTGCTCCAGCCAGTAGAATTTCCTCTATACGGTCAGGATTAGCCATCAAATCATTATACTTTTCACGCATGGGCGCAATTTCGGCATTGATGCGCTCAAACAGTTTCTTTTTCGCCTCGCCCCAGCCCAAACCATCATGTAGCTCTGCTTTAAATGCTTCTGCCTGCTCTGGAGTAGAAAACACCTCGTACAGCTCAAACAAGTGCGAGCCTTCTGTGTCTTTAGGCTCACCGGGCTGGCGTGAGTCCGTTACAATTCGGTTAATGGTGCTTTGCAGTAGTTTTTCCCCACCCTCAAAAAGCGGAATGGTGTTGTCATAACTTTTGGACATTTTACGACCATCTAGGCCGGGCAGCGTTGCCACGGTTTCGTCAATCAGCTCGTAAGGCAGCACAAAAAAGTCCTTGCCTTGCCCATACATATGATTAAATCGCTGCGCAATATCACGCGCCATTTCAATATGCTGAATCTGATCCCGCCCTACCGGCACCAAATGCGCATTAAACATTAAAATATCCGCTGCCATCAAAATGGGATATGAATACAACCCCATATTCACGCCATCATCGGGGTCTACACCTTTAGCTTGGTTTTGATCAACAGCCGCTTTATAAGCATGCGCCCGATTCATTAATCCTTTGCTGGTAATGCAGGTCAACATCCACGAGAACTCGGGAATCTCAGGAATATCTGACTGACGATAAAAAGTGACCTTATCAGGATCAAGCCCCGCTGCTAACCATGTAGCCGCGATCTCTAGACGAGAGCGTGCCACACGCTGCGGATCCTCGCATTTAATTAATGCATGATAATCCGCTAAAAAGAAAAAAGCATCCGTGTCAGGTTGCACACTAGCACGAATGGCTGGGCGAATCGCCCCGGCATAATTCCCTAAATGCGGGGTTCCTGATGGAGTAATCCCCGTAAGGACACGTTTAGTCATAATAAAACCTAAAAAATTGCTGAACGAATAAATTACAACACAGCGGCTTGGCGGCGCTCGGCATCCAGATACTCTTTGGATTGCATTTCCATCAGCCGCGACTCCGTCCGATGGAATTCATTTGCCATCGGCCCTTGTGTATAAAGGTCTTTAGCCTCTACCTCTGCCGACATAATTAGTTTAACTTTGTGATCATAAAGCACATCGACTAACCACGTAAAACGCCGTGCGGCAGAAGCATCGCGTGCTGACATTTTGGGCACATCCGATAGTAATACCGTCTCAAACCGACTCACTAAGGATAAATAATCATTTTGTGACCGTGGTCCCACGCACAATGTTTCAAAATCAAACCATACAACATTATTTTGACACGCAATTACCGGCAATTGGCGATTTTCTATCTCAATCTGTGTAGCGTGTGGCTTTTCCCCTGTTAACCCCTCGTAAATCTGGGTAAGCTCCTGTTCGGTCTGAGCGGTAATGGGCGTTAGATATAAGCGCACCTGCTCTAAGGTACGACGACGATAATCTACCCCCGTATCCACATTTAAAATATCCATGCGCGCTTGAATCAACGCAATAGCAGGTAAGATACGATCCCTATGTAATCCATCTGGATACAGTAAACTGGGCTCATAATTAGAGGTCATCACAAAGCTCACCCCTTGTTCAAACAAGGCATGCAGTAACTTATATAAAATCATGGCATCTGCTATATCAGAGACATGAAACTCATCAAAACAAATGACCTCATAGCGCTTAGCAATGGTTTTTGCCACGGTCTCTAGGGGGTCCGCTTGACTTCGTAACTGCTTAAGCTGATCATGTACCCCGCGCATAAACTCATGAAAATGAAGCCGAGTTTTACGCTCTAAGGGCAAGCATTGATAAAACGCATCCATTAAAAAACTTTTCCCCCTGCCTACTCCCCCCCATAAATAAACGCCTTTTGGTGCGGGCGCTTTAGAAAACCAGCGCGATAAAAAAGATTTTTGGCTCTGGTGATAGCTCAACAGCTCATCATAGAACTGTTGTAAACGCTCAACGGCATGCTGCTGCGCCGAATCAGCCTGATAGCCTTTGTCGGCTAAGGCTTTTTGATAATAGTGAATTACATCCGTCATGGAATTGCTTTATATAGAAAAAAGGGGCTGACAGTTGTCGCCCCTTTTTGTGCTACCTTGGACTTGATTAGAAGTTAAGTGCGCGTTTGTCTACCGCTAAAGCGGCTTCTTTCATGGCTTCCGACAAGGTCGGGTGAGCATGACAAATACGAGCAATGTCCTCGGCCGCCCCACGGAATTCCATAATGACAACGGCCTCAGCGATTAATTCCGAAGCGGTTGGCCCTACGATATGGACACCTAAGACCTCGTCTGTTTTTGCATCTGCCAGGATCTTAACAAAACCTGTGGTGTTACCCAAAGCACGAGCACGGCCATTTGCCATAAAGGGGAATTTACCCGCACGGTAATCGCGCCCCTCTTTTTTCAGCTCTTGCTCTGTTTTACCAACCCATGCCATTTCTGGCGAGGTGTAAATCACCCAAGGAATGGTATCAAAGTTAACATGTGGCTGCTGACCGGCAATGCGTTCCGCTACAGCGACACCCTCGTCTTCGGCCTTGTGCGCCAACATCGGGCCACGCACCACATCCCCTACAGCCCAAACATTAGGCAGGTTTGTGAGGCAGTCATCATCAACCTCGATAAAGCCACGCTCATCCAATTTTAAGCCCACGGTTTCCGCACCTAAGCCAGCTGTATTAGGTACTCGCCCAATAGATACAATTAAACGATCGAATTCGGCTTTGTGCTCTTTATCCGACGCATCCTTGTATTCTACTTTGACTTTTTTACCAGAGGTCTCAACCTCGTCCACTTTGACACCTAGCTGAATATCCAAGCCCTGCTTCGTCAATGCGGAGAAAGCTTCTTTGGCTACGTCTCGGTCAGCCGCAGCAAGGAACTCAGGCGCACCCTCAAAAATAGTGACCTCTGCACCTAAGCGACGCCAGACGCTGCCAAGCTCTAAGCCAATCACGCCCGCACCGATCACACCCAGTTTTTTGGGTACGTCTTTAAGGCGTAGCGCCCCATCATTGGAGAGAATTAACTCTTCATCAAAAGGCACACCGGGCAATTCGCGTGCCGAAGAACCTGTGGCTACCACCACATGTTTAGCGATAAGGTCTTCTGCCTCTTTACCATCAACACGAATAGACCAGCCCGCATCGACCTTGGCTTGGAAAGAAGCCGTACCATGAAAGAAGGTTACTTTGTTCTTTTTAAACAAGAACAAAATGCCTTGGTTATTTTCTTTAACGACCTTGTCTTTACGGCCTAGCAAGGTATCCAGTTTAAGCTCTAAGCCTTTTACTTTGATACCGTGATCCTCGAAATGCTTTTCGGCTTGCTCGTAATGCTCAGAAGATTGCAGCAATGCCTTTGAGGGGATACAACCCACGTTTGTGCAGGTACCACCAGGAGCAGCTTTGCCATCCTGATCCGACCAGGCGTCAACGCAAGCCACAGACAGGCCTAATTGTGCGGCGCGAATGGCGGCAATATAGCCGCCGGGGCCCGCACCAATGACAACTACATCAAAATTTTTTGCCATGATGCGTTCCTTATTACAGATCTAACAATAAACGTTGTGGATCTTCTAGGGCTTCTTTCATTGCCACTAGACCCAATACCGCTTCGCGACCATCAATAATGCGGTGGTCATAAGACATCGCCAAGTAGTTCATAGGACGAATCACAATCTGACCATTTTCCACCACTGGGCGCTCTTTGGTTGCATGAATACCAAGAATGGCAGACTGAGGTGGGTTAATGATCGGTGTGGATAGCATGGAGCCAAACACCCCACCATTAGAAATGGAGAAAGTCCCCCCTGTTAGCTCTTCGAGTGTGAGCTTACCGTCTTGGGCTCGACGACCGTAATCTGCGATTTGCTTTTCAATTTCAGCAATCGACATTTGATCCGCATTACGCAAAATCGGTACCACTAGACCACGTGGACTACCTACTGCAATCCCGATATCAAAGTAACCGTGGTAAATAATGTCTTTACCATCTACCGATGCATTCAAGATGGGGTATTTTTTGAGAGCAGCAACAGCGGCTTTAACAAAGAAAGACATAAAGCCTAGTTTGACGCCATGCTCTTTTTCAAAAGTGTCTTTGTACTGCTTGCGCAAGTCCATAATGGCTTGCATGTTGACTTCGTTAAAGGTCGTCAAAATCGCATTTTCTTGCTGGGACTGTAGCAAACGCTCGGCGACGCGAGCACGCAAGCGGCTCATAGGTACACGCTGCTCAGGGCGACCATCTAAAGATAAAGAGGCTGGAGCAGGTGCCGCTGCGGCGGGTTTAGCGACACCACCGGCCTGAGCGGCCATGGCGTCTGCTTTAGTCACACGCCCATCACGACCTGTGCCTTCGACTGCGGTCACATCGAGACCTTTCTCAGCAAGGATTTTGCTTGCGGCGGGTGAAGCGGCTGTCACCGTCGTGCCCAAGGCGGCAGCAGCAGGTTCAGCTGGTGCTGCTTTTTCTTCGGCAGCTGGTGCAGCGGCCGTGGCTTTGGCTTCTGTGTCAATACGAGCTAAAACCTCGCCGGCTGTCACAGTGCTGCCATCGCCTTTTACAATCTCAACCAATACCCCTGCAGAAGGAGCTGGCACTTCTAGCACAACCTTATCGGTTTCCACGTCGATTAAAATCTCGTCTTGCTCAACGGCTTCGCCAGGTTGTTTTTTCCACTCGAGCAAGGTGGCCTCGGAGACGGACTCGGACAGCTCGGGAACAAGAATTTCAATAATAGCCATAATAGTTTCCGTGTAATAAATATATGTTCTGTAATCAGTTATGCGTTATTTGGATAACGAAAAGCCTTTGATATTTTCCGCATAGGCCTGCTCAATCAATGCTTTTTGCTGCTCAATGTGCTTAGCCAAATAACCTACCGCGGGCGAAGCCGAAGCAGCACGACCGGCATAGCTTAGCTTTTGATTCGGGTTCATATTTTCAACTAAATGATGCTGAATATAGAACCAAGGCCCTTGGTTTTGAGGCTCGTCTTGTACCCATACGATTTCTGTCGCATTGCTGTACTTACGTAGTTCCTCTTGGAATGCTTTATGGGCAAATGGATAAAGCTGTTCAATACGAACAATAGCAACGTCTTCGCGCTCACGCTCCGTACGTGCATTAACTAAGTCATAATAAACCTTTCCAGAACAAACGAGTACACGTTTGACGTTTTCTGCTTTGATGGCATCATTGGTTTCACCAATTACGGGCATAAAACGCCCTTCGGCAAGCTCAACCAATGGAGAGGTGGCCGCTTTGTTACGCAATAGGGATTTGGGCGTCAACAACACAAGAGGCTTACGGAAAGGACGCAGCATCTGACGGCGCAATACGTGGAAAATCTGCGCACCGGTTGTTGGCTGAATGACCTGAATATTATTATCCGCACATAACTGTAAGAAACGCTCGATACGGGCCGAAGAGTGTTCCGGACCCTGACCTTCGTACCCATGCGGCAGCATCATGGTCAAGCCACAATGGCGCCCCCATTTGGCTTCGCCAGAGGTAATAAACTGGTCAATAACGACTTGGGCACCGTTCACAAAGTCCCCAAACTGCGCTTCCCAGATAGTGAGAACGTTAGGCTCAGCGGAGGCATAACCGTATTCAAATGCCAAGACGGCTTCTTCGGAGAGGACCGAATCAATCACAGTAAAGGGTGCTTGGTTTTCGGCTACGTTTTGCAATGGGATATAAGTACCATCGTCCCAACGCTCGCGGTCTTGATCGTGAAGCACCGCATGACGGTGTACAAAAGTACCACGCCCGGAGTCTTGACCGGTAATACGTACTGCATAGCCATTGGCAACCAATGTTGCAAAAGCTAAATGCTCGCCCATACCCCAATCAACATTCATTTCACCACGAGCCATCGCACGGCGATCGTTCAGCATGCGTTTGACTAAAGGATGAACATTAAAACCTTCGGGCACGGTCGTGATCTTTTCACCAATACGCGTTAGCTCTGCCAACGGCATCCCTGTATCGGCATGATCCGTCCATTTGGCATTTAAGAAAGGTGTCCAATCTGTGGCGTATTTGTTTTTGTAGTCGGTTAACACGGGCTCTACAGTACGCTGCCCGTCTTCCATTAGCTGACGGTAGGCTTTTACCATTTCGTCCGGCTCTTCGGCGCTAAGTACCCCTTGGGCCACTAGCTTATCGGCATAGAGTTTACGAGTACCAGGGTGTTGAGCAACAGCTTTGTACATCAAAGGCTGTGTCAACGAGGGAGTGTCTTGCTCGTTGTGACCCAGTTTGCGGTAACACACTAGGTCAATCACCACATCATGACGGAATTTTTTACGGTAATCTAAAGCCAAGCGCGTCACAAAGGCCACGGCTTCGGGGTCATCGGCATTAACGTGGAATACCGGAGC
>JAAYRP010000265.1 GCA_012518715.1 Alcaligenaceae bacterium
CTCTGGCTACGTTATTTGCGCACTATTACCTGCCAGCTCATCATAGTTTATTGATTGGTATGGGAGTAGGGGGGATATGGGCTTGGTTGCAACAAAAGGGTAAAAGTGGATACTAAATCTGTATTTTATTTGTTGATGGGCGCTGGAGTGGGGACGTATTTATTACGTTATTTACCCATGCGTTGGTATTTAACATTGCAAACTATTTTCGAGCGCCCAGACTTACGCGCGGTCTTGGTTACCTTGGGTCCCGCTGCAATAGTGGCCTTACTTGTGGTGTCGCTAAGTGGATTAGTGGGGCTCAATACCCCTAAAGTTGCCTTAGGGCAAGTGGGTCCGATTGGGCTTGCTTGCACTGTGATGTGGATTGTCTTTAGGTGGTGGCGTAACACCATACTGGTCACAGTTATTGGAGTATTCAGTTATGGTGTTGTACTTTATAGCCAATCGCTTTTTAGCTTGTCTGGCCTTTGACGCGGACAATCTTTTGTACTTGGGGAACTTGACGCATGGAGCGGATAACCTGTGCAAGGTGATTGCGGCTATCGACTTGAATGGTCAGGTGAAGGAGTGTGGTGACACCCTCATCATCGGGCATAGTGAGGTGTAAGATATTAGAGTCAGCCTCGCTGATTGTCGCCGCTAAGCGCCCGAGTACCCCGCGCTCATTAAGAGCAGTAACATCTAGGCGTGTGGATAAGTGGCGAGCGGTTTTGGTATCCCAGATCACGGGAATCCAACGCTCGGGTTCTTTGGCTTGTTGTCGTTGGGCGACGGCGCATTCTGCCATATGCACAACTAAGCCATGCCCCATGCGAATGCCACCGACAATGGCATCACCAGGAAGAGGACCGCAGCAGGTGGCTAACTGAACGGCTTGGCCTTCATTGCCATGGATGACGACGGGGGCTCGGGTGGTGGAGGTGTACTCATCTACCGCGGCAGCGGTGGTTTTAATAAGAGGATTATCAGCGATAAAGCGACGAGCCACCACGGCAGCCAAACGTTTGCCTAAACCAATATCGGCTAGGATTTCAGTTTGTGAGGTTGCACCTGAGCTTTTCACCAGCCCTTCCCACATGGGGTCATTGTCTGCGGGCATTTCAATGCCGAGCTCATTAAGGGCTTGTTTTAAAAGACGGCGACCAAAGGCTACTGACTCCTCGTATTGAACCGTACGCAGATAATGCCGTATTTCTGAGCGCGCACGACCAGTACGCACATGATTTAACCATTGTGCACTGGGTCGAGCAGCGGGTGAGGTGATGATTTCCACCATATCGCCGCTTTTGAGCTCGCTGCGTAAAGATACGAACTCATCATTGACTTTAGCCGCTACAGCGTGGTTACCAATATCCGAGTGAATGGTATATGCAAAATCAATAGGCGTTGCCCCACGTGGTAAAGAGATAATTTTGCCACGAGGTGTATTGACGTAGACAGCATCAGGAAATAGGTCGACTTTTACGTGCTCTAAAAATTCGCTAGAGTCCCCAGTTTGGCTTTGAATATCTAATAATGATTGTAACCAGCGGTGCGTGCGTTTTTGTAGCTCGCTCAAAGAAACGTCATCGTCTTTATATAGCCAGTGTGAGGCAACCCCCTCTTCGGCGACATGATCCATTTCGCGAGTGCGTATTTGGAACTCTACAGGGGTACCATGAGGGCCAATAAGAGTGGTATGCAAAGACTGATAGCCATTGATTTTAGGGATAGCGATATAGTCTTTAAATTTTCCAGGAATGGGTCTGTAAAGCTGGTGTAATGTACCTAGGGTTAAATAGCATTCTGGAAGGGTGTGGACAATAATTCTAAAGCCATAAATATCCAACACATCAGAAAATGATTTTTTCTGTTCAACCATTTTACAGAAAATGCTATAGAGGGATTTTTCACGGCCGGAAATTTCGGCTTCAATCCCAGCGGCAGGCAGCGCAGCATGAACCGCCTCACTGATTTTTCCTAACGCATCACGGCGATTACCACGAGCGGCAAGGAGCGCTTTGTGTAGCACACGATAACGATTGGGATGAATGGCTTGAAAACAACGATCTTGGAGTTCTCGAAAAAGCGCATTAAGCCCCAGCCGGTGCGCAATAGGCGCGTAAATTTCTAGGGTTTCTTTGGCAATGCGACGTTGTTTTTCAGGGCTGACCGCATCAAGCGTGCGCATATTGTGCAGGCGGTCTGCCAGTTTAATTAATATGACACGAACATCGCGTGACATGGCCAACAACATTTTTCTAAAGCTTTCGGCTTGTTGTTGGCTTTTGGTTTCAAACTGCAAGCGCTCTAGTTTGGAAACACCATCTACAATCTCAGCAACATCGGTGCCGAATTTTTCAGCAAGCTCTTGTTTGCTGACGTCTTGGTCTTCGATAACGTCGTGTAGTAGCGCAGCCATGAGGGACTCGGCATCGAGTTTCCAGCCGGCGCAAATTTCAGTCACAGCAATAGGGTGAGTGATATAGGGCTCACCGCTTGATCGAAACTGGCCTAGATGGGCCTCGTCGGCTAATTTATAAGCTTCGCGTACACGCTCTACATCGGCCTCATCTAGATATTTGCTGATGATTTTAGTTAAAGGAGCGAGTGAGGCAATGGTGTTTTTCGCGGGCTCAAGCTTAGGCACCGATACGGTATCTTTGCGACGACCGAGTCGGGATCCTTTTTTTAGTACAGCGAGTAAGCCTGAAGAGGCGCCTTTGAGGGTAGAAAAAGCCATTGCCTGTCCTTTTGTGCTACTAAGTGATTAGGTGGGGACTTTGCGTAACATTTCCATACCGGTAGCTCCAGCAGCGACTTCACGCAACGCGGTCACTGTGGGCTTGTTTTTGCTTTCTAAGCGAGGTTCGTGACCTTGTGCAAGCTCACGCGCACGGTATGCCGCAACTAAAGTAAGATTAAAGCGGTTTGGGATTTTTTCTAAGCAGTCTTCGACCGTAATACGAGCCATAA
>JAAYRP010000266.1 GCA_012518715.1 Alcaligenaceae bacterium
AGCGCCAGTTTTATGTGAGCACGATTTGCCAAGATGGAAAAACGTGGCGCTGGGCAAGCGCTGAGCCCGCTACAGCACGGTGGGGAGCACTGCAATAATGCGCAGCATCATGGCGTTTATTGTATTAGCTATGGCATCGTGGCTCTCGGCATGTACTACCTCTTCAGTCGGGAGCGCTGTGGGTGCCGTGTCCGGGTTAGCCACCAGCGCGGCTACTGCTAACCCCGCTGTTGGCTATGCCGTAGGTATTGGGGTGCAAGCGGCTACTGATGCGTCGATTAAAGCCGTGCTGCGCCATTGGACAACGCAGCAGCAAGACCTAATTGCTCAACTTGCTGGTGAGCTGCCATTAGGTCAAAGCCGTGCTTGGGCGGTACATAGAACGATTCCATATGGTCGAGAAAAAGGGCAGCTCGAAGTGATCCGTGATATACCTAATGCTCTGGCCTTCTGTCGTGAGTTATTGTTTACCGTAGAGGAAAAAGAACAGACACAAGCGTACACGGCGGTGATCTGTAAACAACAGCAGCAGTGGAAATGGGCGAGTGCTGAGCCGGCCGTGCCGCGTTGGCGTGGCTTGCATTAAATGATGACCGTAGCTGGAAGGCAAACAAGGCGGTTATTATCATTATAAAAAATAATATAAACGATTAAAATAGATGATTGCGAGTTTTTTGTTAAAGGGTTGCTCATGAAATCTGTCCAGCGTGAAATTGACGAACGCACCAACTTAACCGGTTCCAATAAGTTTGAATTACTGCTGTTCCGTCTTGGCAAAGACGCTGTGCGCGGGCAGTCTGAACTATTTGGTATTAATGTTTTTAAAGTCAGAGAAATCGTTACGATCCCTGAAATCACACCAATTGCCGGAGCGCCTACCCATTCTATGGGGGTGGCACGTTTGCGTGAGCAGGTGATTCCAGTGTTTGACTTGCCAGCTATTGTGGGTTGCACACCAGCCGTTGAGCCGAACTTAATGATTGTCACCGAATATGCACGCAGCACTCAGGCTTTTGCGGTGGAGAGTGTTGAAGACATTGTGCGCTTGGACTGGAATCAAGTGATGTCAGCCGAAGCCAGCGAAGTCGGACGCAGCTTAATAACCAGTATTGCGCGTTTTGAAGACAGCCAAGGTGAAACCCATTTATTACAGGTATTGGACGTGGAAGCGATCTTGCAAATGATTGCCCCCGTAGAGGATCGTCAACAAGATCAACTCAAAACAGTCAGCCACGAGGTGCACTTAAAACCGGGCACGATTATTTTAGCTGCTGATGATTCCATGGTGGCACGTTCACTGATGGAAAACGCGCTAGAGACCATGAATGTGCCCTTTGAGATGGTGAAATCCGGTAAAGAGGCGTGGGATCGGCTAAATGCCTTAGCGAAAGCGGCCGAAGCCGAGGGTAAAACCATTTATGACAAAGTCAGCCTTGTTCTATCTGATCTGGAAATGCCAGAAATGGATGGTTTTACGCTAACGCGTAATATCAAACAAGATAGCCGTTTTAGCCGTCTGCCTGTGATTATTCATTCCTCTTTATCGGGTACAGCCAACGAGGAACATGTGCGTCGCGTCGGGGCGGATGGTTATGTGGTGAAATTTGCGGCCGATGAATTAGCAGATACCATTCGTCGCGTTCTCGCTAAATACTAAGCCTCAAATCTATCGATGCAAGCTAAATGCTAGACTAAAGCGTTTGTTTCTAACCTTTAGTCATCGAGCAGGAGCATGGGACAGCTAGAAGCCGTTCTTCATCAGTTAGCCACGTCATATGACGCTTTTCCTTATTTTTCTAATGCATTCAAATGGTGCGCGCCGGGACATCTTCGTGCGGTCGCCCATTTGTATGGCCTAAATGTGCCTCCTGTGGCTTCGGCCCGTATCTTAGAGATCGGCTGTGCTGCCGGAGGCAATTGTTTACCCGCTGCTTTTTTATATCCAGATGCCCACATTGTAGGGGTGGATATTTCTGAGGTCCAAATTCGTGAAGGACAGGGGGTCATTGCGCGAGCTGGCTTATCCAATATCTCGCTGCACGCGATGTCGTTTACGGATATTCCTGACGCGTGGGGGACGTTTGATTATATTATTGCGCACGGGGTGTTTAGCTGGGTTCCCCCAACACTGCAACGGGAGTTGCTTCATGCCTGTCAGCGACTATTAAGCCCTCAGGGCATTGCTTATATCAGTTTTAATACGTATCCCGGGTGGAAAGCACATGAGCTGCTACGTGATTGGATGATGTGGCATACTGAGCCCGCTGTTTGTTACCAAGAGCGTATTGAACAA
>JAAYRP010000042.1 GCA_012518715.1 Alcaligenaceae bacterium
AATTAGCTCGTGAAGAGCAAGACGAGCTAGTCGCCGCCGCTTATGGGTTAGACAATATGGAGTTTGGGCCCAATTACTTCATACCTAAACCTTTTGATTCGCGTTTGATTTCTCGTATTGCCCCTGCCGTAGCCCAAGCGGGTATGTTAGAAGGGGTGGCTACCCGCCCGATTAATGATTTCAGCAGTTATATCTATCAGTTGCAGCAGTTTATGTATCGCTCGGGCGCGTTCATGAAGCCAATTTATGGTATTGCCAAAGGCTTGGTTAAAGACGGCGCTAAAGCACGAATTGTTTATGCCGAAGGCGAGGACGAGCGTGTACTGAGAGCAGTCCAAGTGGTGGTGGACGAGAAGCTTGCTAAACCCATTTTGGTGGGGCGACCAGCTGTGATCGAGCAGCGTATTGCACGTTATGGTTTGCGCTTACGTCCTGGGGTAGACATTGAAATTACCAATCCAGAACAAGACGAGCGCTTTGATACGTACTGGAAAGCTTACTGGGAGCTACGTTGTCGTGATGGTGTCACACGAGAAATGGCACGAGTGGAAATGCGTAGGCGCTTTACGTTAATTGGCGCTATGATGCTGTACTTGGGCGAGGCCGATGGCATGATTTGTGGTACGGTGGGCACCTATGCGAATCATTTGCGGTATGTGGACGAGGTCATAGGTCAAGCTCCAGGGGCAAAGACTTATGGGGCGATGAACATTTTGCTGCTGGGAGAGCGTACGGTAGCGATTGCAGACACCCATGTCAATGACAACCCTTCTGCTGAGCAGATAGCCGAAATCACCATTGCTTCAGCACAGCGTATGAAAGCACTCAGTATTGAGCCTAAAGCAGCTTTGCTTTCCCGCTCTAATTTTGGCACGGAGCTAACACCCTCTAGTCAGAAAATGCGCGAAGCCTTGCACTTGATCCGTAACCAAGCGCCAGATTTAGAGGTGGATGGGGAGATGCACGGGGATTGTGCCTTAGATGAGGAAATGCGTAAAAGCATCTTGCCGCAAACAACACTCACCGGTTCGGCTAATCTGTTGGTTTGTCCCAACGTGGATGCTGCAAATATTGCCTACAATCTGCTTAAAACAGACCGGGGCGGTAATGTAGCGATAGGCCCGTTTTTGTTGGGGGCAAATGCGCCGGTCTCGATTTTGACCGCGACCTCTTCTGTACGCCGCATTATTAATATGACTGCTTTAACCGTTCTTGAGGCCAACGCCAAAGCCAATGCATAGTGTTTAACTTGCGGCTAGGTGTGATCAGAAAGCAGCATTTCGCTTAGGCAGGCGTGGTAATTTTTTTACTGCGCTTGCCTAAGTCTATCTAAATGGATTAAAAAGCCTCTTTTAATCGTAGTGACATCATTTTTATAGCAGGATTTACACCACCATGATTGGAATCAATCGTATCCACACTATTCAGGAGGCCTGGTAATGAGCCAAGCGACACTGCAAGCTTTACTGCAGAATGGCGGTCTCATTGAGGCTACCGAGTCCCAACAAGAGGGCATTTTTGCTTTGGCACAAGCAGCGGAAATAACTGCCTTGACAGTCGAGTGTGATCGCGCTCGCAGTCGTTCAGCTGTTTTACGCGCAATTGTAAAAGCCGTGGATTTCCCCGAGTTTTTTGGCAATGACTTAGACGCATTGTACGACTGCTTATGTGACACCGTAATGGATCAAAAAACCGGTCTGTATTTGTGGTTTAACAAGCTTCATACGGGGGATCCCTCGTTGGCCGAGGACGCGCAAGCTATTTTAAGTGTTTGCAACGATGTATCGGATTTTGCCAGCACCAAAGATCGTTATTTTGCTTATACGGTGATTCATGCCGGAAAGCATCCTGACCCTGATCCTGGCGTTGCGCCCACGCCTTATTCTGGTAGTGCGGATGATAACTAATCCGTCCACCCTAGTTGGCCGCGAATAGCGCCAACCAGGGCAATTGCAGCGGTTTCGGTGCGCAATACACGTGACCCAAACCGCATCCCCATAGCGCCGGCTTCGAGCGCTATTTCTTTTTCCTCTTCAGACCACCCACCTTCAGGTCCGATTAGTAATACCCAATGATGCGTATTGCTTTGCGCGGCTTGCTTGAGCACCGTAGGAAAGTCGTCTTTGGCATCTGGGTCACAAAAAATAAATTGGGCCTTTGTGCTGTGTTGCTGTATGAGTTGTGGCAGGGTGAGCACCGGATGGACTGGCATGATTTGATTGCGCCCGCACTGCTCACTTGCCGCTTGAGCGATGCGTTGCCAGTGCTGTAGGCGTTTTTCTTGGCGCTCTCCTACGAGTTTTAACGTGCTGTAGCGAGCGGCGATAGGAAATAGTTGTGCAACCCCCATTTCTACGGCTTTTTCGCAAATCCAGTCCATTTTGTCACCCGTGGCGAGACCTTGAGCAACACTGATCGCCCAAGGTAGCTCCCGTTCAATGGCATGATGTGTTCCTATATGGGCGTAGACAAGCTTGCCCTCATATTCGAGGGTGGCATGATATTCACCACCTTGGCCATTAAATAGAACTACAGGACTTTGGTCGGTTAAGCGCAAAACGCGTTGCATATAATGCGCGAGCTCTTTGGGAAGAAGAATACGTGCTTGGCTTTGTAAAGAATCGGCATAGAAAAAGCGAGGTAAGCTCATAAGTTGTACAAAAACAAAGTAAATGCGTTAAATTAGAGGGCAAATTGTCTGTGCAGAGCAGGGCGGCGCTTTGAGCTGCGCAATAATGGTAAAATCTAACCTTTAGAATTTCTGATTGACTAAATAGGTGCATAGCGACTTTGCTAGCCCTTGTGAGCATATCCCATGGATCTTCCTCCTTCCACCGCAAAAACGATGGCTAATGCGATTCGTGCGTTAGCTATGGACGCTGTTCAACGTGCCAAATCCGGACACCCCGGCGCCCCTATGGGCATGGCTGATATTGCCGAAGTTTTATGGAATCGGCATTTAAAACATAACCCGTCTAATCCTGCTTGGTTAGACCGTGACCGTTTTGTCTTGTCCAATGGTCATGGGTCGATGCTGATTTATGCCTTATTACATTTAACCGGCTACGACTTGTCAATTGAGGAGTTAAAGAACTTCCGTCAGTTGCACTCTAAAACCCCAGGCCACCCAGAGGTCGGTTATACCGCCGGTGTGGAAACCACGACTGGCCCCCTAGGGCAGGGGGTGACTAATGCTGTGGGGATGGCTTTAGCCGAAGCCATGTTAGCCAAAGAGTTTAACCGCCCCAATCACAACATCATTGACCATTTTACCTATGTTTTTCTTGGTGATGGCTGTTTGATGGAGGGGATTTCACACGAAGCGTGTTCTCTTGCTGGCACACTGAAGCTATCTAAGCTCATTGCCCTTTATGATGACAATGGTATTTCCATTGATGGTCAAGTACAGCCTTGGTTTAACGATAACACGCCTGAGCGATTCCGCAGCTATGGTTGGAACGTGATTCCTGCTGTTGATGGACATGATCCTGATGCCGTAAATGCCGCGATTATTCAAGCAAAGCAGTTTGCGGCTGAAAACAAAGGCCCGACTCTGATTTGCTGTCGCACCGTCATTGGTAAAGGCTCCCCGAATCTAGCCGGTTCTGAAAAATCGCATGGTGCACCATTAGGTGATGAGGAAATTGCCCTGACTCGCCAAGCGATCGATTGGCCTTATGCCCCTTTTGAGATTCCCGCTGATGTTTACGAGCTGTGGGATGCTAAAGCACGTGGGGCGCAACTTGAGTCCGCCTGGAACCAGGCCTTTGCCCAATACGAGGCGGCTTATCCAGAGTTAGCAGTCGAACTGCGTCGCCGTATGGCCGGGGAACTTCCTGCTGACTTTGCAGAAAAAGCGCAGGCCTTTATTACTGAGACCACTAAGCAAGCGCAAACCGTGGCCACACGCAAAGCATCCCAATTAGCGATTACCGCTTTGGTGGATGTTGTGCCCGAGATGATTGGGGGGTCGGCCGACTTAACTGGCTCTAACCTAACGAATTGGCCAGGGGTGACGCCCTTACGTGTTGGGGCCGATGGCTTGCAGTTTGGGCGTCATATTAACTACGGCGTACGCGAGTTTGGTATGGCCGCCATTATGAATGGTATGGCGCTGCATGGGGGGTATATTCCTTTCGGTGGAACCTTCCTGACTTTTTCGGATTATTCTCGCAATGCGATCCGTATGGCGGCGTTGATGAAGCAACGCGTGATTCATGTGTTTACCCATGATTCCATTGGCTTAGGCGAAGATGGTCCAACCCATCAGTCGGTAGAACACGCTACCAGTCTGCGTTTGATCCCGAACTTGCATGTGTGGCGTCCTTGCGATACCACAGAAACCGCTGTGGCTTGGGTGCAAGCGTTAACACGTCCTCAAAGCGTGGGGATGGATGTCAAAGACGGGGGGCCGAGCGCATTACTGCTTTCGCGTCAAAACCTACCTTTTATTGAGCGTGATGAGCAAGCCGTCGCCGCGATAGCTCGAGGCGGTTATGTGTTACGTGATGTGGAGAACCCACAGGCCATTATTATTGCCACCGGCTCCGAGGTTGAAATCGCACTGGCAGCGCAAAAGCAACTAGCGGATAAGGGTATCGCTGTGCGAGTGGTATCGATGCCATGTACGAATGTATTCGATGAGCAGCCTGCCGAATGGCGTGATCAGGTGTTATTGCCAGGGGTTCCTCGGGTAGCTATAGAGGCTGGCTCGACTATGGGTTGGTATAAATATGTGGGCCTAGACGGTGCCGTTATTGGGTTAGATACGTATGGCGAATCCGCGCCTGCAGGCCAGTTGTTTGAGCATTTTGGAATTACCGCGGCTAAGCTTGTTGAGGCCGTAGAAAACGTTTTATAAAGGAGATTTATTCCATGACCATTCGTGTCGCGATTAACGGTTACGGTCGTATTGGCCGCATGACATTACGAGCCCACTACGAATACGGTAAAAAACACGGTATTGAAATCGTGGCGGTGAACGCTCCCGGCCAAGACGTCGTTGCACGTCACCTCACCCGTTATGATTCCGTACACGGGCGTTTTAACGCCGACGTGGAGCTATCCGAGGATAATCAGTACTTGATCGTTAATGGCGATCGTATTCGCTTGCTTTCTGAGCGTGATCCTGCCAAGCTGCCTTGGGGGGATTTGAAGGTGGACGTGGTGCTGGATTGTACGGGGCGTTTTACCACTAAGGAAGCCGCTAGTGCGCACTTACAAGCAGGAGCGAAAAAAGTATTGATTTCTGCTCCTGGTGGCAAAGATGTGGATGCCACTGTGGTTTACGGTGTTAACCACGATATCTTAAAGGCCACTGACACGGTGGTGTCGAATGCTTCTTGCACCACAAACTGCTTGGCACCCTTGGTGCAGCCTTTGCACCAAGAGCTAGGGGTGGTCAATGGTTTAATGACGACTATTCATGCTTACACCAACGATCAGGTGTTAATTGATGTGGCGCACAAAGACTTACGTCGTGCTCGTGCTGCAGCAGAAAGCATTATTCCCACGAAAACCGGTGCCGCAGCGGCTGTGGGCTTGGTTCTACCCGAGTTAAACGGAAAGCTAGACGGTTTTGCTGTGCGCGTACCTACGGTTAACGTTTCGATGGTAGATCTGACTTTTGTGTCTAGCCGCCCGACAACGGTCGAAGAAGTAAACGGTATTTTGAAAAATGCCGCAGAAGGACGCTTAAAAGGCGTATTGGCTTATTGTGATGAGCCTTTGGTCTCGATTGATCATAATCACAGCACAGCATCCAGTATTGTGGACTCATTGCTGACAAAGGTTTCAGGCAGCTTGGTTAAGGTCTCGGCATGGTATGACAACGAATGGGCATTCTCTGTGCGTATGTTGGATACTACCGCAGCGATGATGGCAGCTAAATAATCGTTTTTAATTGTTAGGCGGGGTTTGACCCCCGCCTTTATTTCGTCTAGACAAAATGAGCATGACTACACATATCACAACATTGGCGGAGCTGGCGGCCGCAGGGCAGCTAAAAGGTAAGCGCGTATTTATCCGTTCCGATATGAACGTTCCATTAAGTAATGGGGAAATCACAGAGGATACGCGTATTAAAGCGTCGTTGCCGGCGATTCGAATGGCTTTGGATGCTGGTGCTGCCGTTATGGTGACCTCGCATTTGGGGCGTCCTAAAGAGGGGGTAGTAGCACCAGAGGATTCTCTTGCGCCGGTAGCAGAGCGTCTATCACGCATGTTGGCTTTGCCTGTGCCCTTGCGTCGTGATTGGGTCGATGGGGTAGAGGTTGCACCAGGGCAGGTTGTGATGTTGGAAAACTGTCGCTGTAATGTTGGTGAAAAAGCGAACGACCCAGAGTTGTCGAAAAAGATGGCGGCATTATGTGATGTCTATGTGAACGATGCTTTTGGAACCGCACATCGGGCTCAAGCCTCTACAGAGGGTATTGCTCGTTTTGCGCCAGTGGCTTGTGCCGGGCCATTGCTAGCGGCAGAGCTAGAAGCATTAGGGCGTACACTAAAAGAGCCCGCACGTCCTTTGGTTGCGATTGTAGGGGGAGCCAAAGTTTCGACAAAGCTTTCTATTTTGCGTGCTTTAGCCGATAAGGTTGATCAGCTCATTGTCGGTGGTGGTATTGCGAATACATTTATGGCAGCACAGGGCTTAGCCATTGGAAAATCGTTAGCGGAAACGGACCAAATCGGTGAGGCCAATGAGGTACTACAGCATATGGCAGAGCGTGGTGCTGCAGTGCCAATACCTGTTGACGTGGTTTGTGCAAAAACCTTTTCTACCGATGCCACAGCAACGATAAAACCAGCAGGCAACGTGGCAGAGGACGATATGATTTTAGATATTGGTCCTGAATCAGCACACCAGCTAGCTGATATTTTGCGTAATGCTGGAACTATTGTGTGGAATGGCCCAGTTGGGGTGTTTGAATTTCCCGCTTTTGCTAGTGGTACTCGTACCATTGCTAATGCGATTGCGGATTCGCAGGCCTTTTCGATTGCTGGGGGTGGCGATACATTAGCGGCAATCGCCAAATTTGGTATTGCAGATAAAGTTGGTTATATTTCGACCGGCGGCGGCGCTTTCTTAGAGTTTTTAGAGGGTAAGAAACTTCCCGCTGTGGCCGTTTTAGAAGAACGCGCTCAAGACTAAAGGCAGCACTAATGCTAAAAAAGCAGCCGTTAGGCTGCTTTTTTAATGGGTGCCAGTCAGCAGTCGTGACCAAATACGTGGATAATAAAACCCCAAGACAACGGCGCGCATCACTACATAAACAATAAAAGCGCTCCAGAGGCCGGTATTGCCGTAGGGGATAATCCACCATGTGCCCAAGCCAATTAGACAGGCCAAAGCCACCAATGTGGAATTGCGCATGGCTTGGCTATAAGTCACACCAATAAAAATTCCATCCAGTTGAAAAGCAGCAAAAGAGCAAGCGATATAAAGGGCAGCTAAAAAGACATGTTCACTTGCTACCTGTTGTACAACCGGGTCTTTGGTGAGCCATGGAATAAAGTGGTTGCCAAATAAAAAAATGAGTAGTGCCAAACAACAAGCGGTAGCAGCGGCCAGAATAGAAGAGCGCTGTATGGCGAGCTCAAACTGTTTTTGATTGCGCTGTCCATAGGCTTTGCCTACCAGCATTTCAGCGACATTGGCATAACCATCGAGAAAAAATGCAGATAGGGAAACAAACTGTAGCAAGATATGGTTCGCAGCGAGAGTGTGATCACCAAACTGAGCTCCCTGCTTAGCAAACCAAGCAAAGCCAGTAATTAATGCCAAGGTGCGAATCATAATGTCGCTGTTGACTCGAAACAATGCTACGAGGCGAATACGGTCAAAAATGCGTTGGCGTAGTTGCCACAGGCGTTGGTGTGGGTGGCTAATCTCCATTTTTTGAATGACTAGCCAAAGAGCAAACAGCCAGGCCACCCATTCTGCGAGTACGGTACCGAGTGCGATCCCGGCTACACCTAAATCCATGCCAACCACAAAAATCACATTTAGGATCAGGTTAAGACCATTTAAAAGGAGTTGTACCCATAGCAGCTGTTGTGTCCAGCCCATGCCAATTAAAATACCGAGCAGCGCAAAGGTCATCAGTGTGGCTGGTGCACCCCAAATACGGATATAAAAATAATCGCGAACACGAGCATTTACATCGTTACTGGCTTTAAGTAAATAGGTGGCAGTTTGTTCTATGGGGATTTGTAATAGGATAAGCGCAACGCCAATACTGAGACCCAGTAAGAGTGTACGAAAAAGCAAGGCGTGCAGCTCTTGCTTATCTTTGGCGCCTAGGGCTTGTGCAACAAAGCCGGTGGTACCCATGCGTAAAAAACCAAACCCCCAGTAAACAAAGCTAAAAATCAAAGCGGCTAGAGCGATGGCACCCAAGTCTGCTGCAGAGCCTGTTTGACCAATGACCGCTGTATCAATTAAGCCCAATAAGGGCACAGCGGCATTGGCTAAAATAATAGGAAGCGCTAGACGGAAAAGCTCAGAGTAGGAAAGACGAGACATACGTTAAGCGTCTGGGGACAGGGAAGCTAAAAGCGTCGTGTATCCTTCTAGCGTATTGGGGTAATGAAATAAAAAACCACTGTTAAGTAAGCGCTGATTAGAAAAATGCTTACTTTGGTAGGGAATGCTTGGATCTAGAATAGGCATTGGGGCCTGAAGCTGTTTAGCTATATGGGAATATAATTGACGTGCGGGTAGCGGGGTGCTATCGGTTGCTACATAACAAGGTAAAGGTGTATCCAGCGTTAAAAGGTGCGAGCAGACTCGTGCCGCGTCTTCGCTATGGATACGGTTAGCATAGTTATCCATAGCTGGGTTGATGCGCAGCTGCTGTTGGCGTAAGCGCTCAAAAATACGATAACGCCCCGGCCCATAGATACCGCTAAAGCGAACCACACAGAGCTTATCGCCTAATTCCTGCTGTAGCCACTGTTCAGCTTTTAAAAGGGACTCCCCATTAAACGCCGCTGGACGGAGCATGGAGTACTCGTCTTGAGGTACAGCGTCGGCACCGTAAACCGCTGTAGAGGAAATGAAAATAAAACGGGTTAAGGTATTTAGGTTGATGTGCTGTAACAGGTTTTCTAGGCCTTGCTGGTAAATAGCCGTATAGCTTTGCTCCGTGCGATGTGCAGGAGTGGGGCTATAAACCAGATGGGTATAAGGGGCGTTGAGTGCACGTAGCGAGTCTGCTTGGGTCACATCGGCAAGCAGGCTTTGTTGAAAACCTTGCGCAGCCGAGTGTCGACGTAGCGCCGTGGTTTTCCAGTCAGCGTTTAACTGGGACACACTTTTTTGAGCCAAGTCACCGGCTCCAATCCAAAGTAATGATTTCATGATGATGCGCAAAAAGAAAAAGCAAAACCCACATCATAACGTAGTTAATTTTTGTTGCAGCCTGCTTCACAGCAGTAAGAGCAAGCTCGGTGTAGAATAGAGCCTAACTGATTAAAATTACACGCTTTTTGATTAGGATAACTATGAGCTCTATGCGTTTACACCGCCAACATCCCGATCAGTTGATTGTGGGGTTGGTTTCTATTTCTGATCGTGCAGCCACCGGACAATACGAGGATCAGGGTATTCCTGCGTTAAAAGACTGGCTTGATAAGGCGGTTGTGCAGCCTTCTCAGTATGTTACGCGTTTGGTAGCCGATGAGCCTCAAGCTATTTCTAATGCTTTAATCGAACTGGTAGATGAGGTCGGTTGTGACTTGGTGTTGACTACAGGGGGCACAGGCCCAGCGCGGCGAGATGTGACTCCAGAGGCGACGTTAGCCGTAGCGACCAAAGAAATGCCTGGCTTTGGCGAGCAAATGCGTCAAATTAGCTTGCGGTTTGTTCCTACTGCGATTTTATCACGCCAGGTGGCGGTGATTCGTGAGACAGATTCACATGCAGCACTGATTATCAATTTGCCAGGGCAGCCTAAAGCCATTGCTGAAACCCTAGAGGGTTTAAAAGACGAAGCAGGCCAATCGATCGTGCCCGGTATTTTTGCCGCCGTTCCCTATTGTATTGATTTAATTGGTGGGCCCTATATTGAAACCCACGAGCATGTTGTGAAAGCTTTCCGGCCTAAATCAGCGCGCCGTCAGCCCACGGCTTAAATCAAGCAAGCAAAAAACGGCATTCCCCATTAAAATGACAGTATTCATTATTTGTTTATCTAGGAGATTTCATCATGGCTTTGGTTTCCATGCGTCAGTTGCTGGATCATGCGGCTGAAAATGGTTACGGCATTCCGGCATTTAACGTTAATAACCTAGAACAGGTTCAGGCCATTATGGAAGCCGCCCATGAAACAGATAGCCCTGTTATCATGCAAGCTTCTGCGGGTGCACGTAAATATGCAGGCGAAGGCTTTTTAAAACATCTGATTCAAGCTGCGGTAGAAAGCTATCCACATATTCCTGTGGTGATGCACCAGGACCACGGGCAGTCTCCTGCCGTATGTCAGGGGGCGATAGACCTTGGTTTTTCCAGTGTCATGATGGATGGCTCACTCAAAGAGGATGGCAAAACCGTTGCCGATTTTGAGTACAATGTGGATGTGACGCGTCGGGTTGTTGAAATGGCACATAAGCTCGGTGTTACGGTAGAGGGCGAGCTGGGTTGTTTAGGCTCACTAGAAACCATGCAGGGTGACAAAGAAGACGGGCATGGTTTCGAGGGCACTTTAACACGAGAGCAGTTGCTCACCAGCCCCGAAGAAGCCGCTGAATTTGTGCGCCGGACGCAGCTTGATGCATTAGCGATTGCGATTGGCACTAGCCATGGGGCGTATAAATTTACACGTGAGCCAACGGGTGATATTTTAGCGATTGATCGGGTTAAAGAAATCCATGCGCGCATTCCTAATACTCACTTAGTCATGCATGGTAGCTCCAGCGTACCTCAGGAACTCTTAGCGGAAATCCGCGAGTTCGGTGGCGATATGAAAGAAACTTACGGGGTTCCCGTCGAGGAAATCCAAGAAGCCATTAAATATGGTGTACGCAAAGTTAACATTGATACAGATATTCGCTTGGCAATGACAGCGGCTGTGCGTCGTTTCTTAGTAGAGCATCCATCTAAATTTGACCCTCGCGAGTTCCTAAAACCCGCACGCGAAGCTGCTAAAGCCATTTGTATTGCGCGTTACCAGCAGTTTGGGGCGGCAGGTAATGCTTCCAAAATTAAACCCATTCCTTTATCCGAAATGGCAGCAAAATACGCAGCAGGCGAGCTTGCTCAACGTGTTGAATAATTAACCATGGTTATGGCGGTGTATTACACCGCCCTTTGTTTTATAGGATATATCGTGCCAGCTCTATACCAAAGCACGCTAAAATCGTTGCCTTTACTTGGCCGCGGCAAAGTCCGTGATATGTATGCCGTGGGCGACGACAAATTACTCATTGTTGCATCCGATCGCTTGTCCGCTTTTGATGTGATTCTTGATGACCCCATTCCCGGAAAGGGGGCCGTGTTAACGCATCTTACCGAATTCTGGTTACAGAAACTGGCATCAATTGTGCCGAATCATGCTACCGGTATTGATCCGTTAACCGTAGTAAGCCCTGAAGAACAACCACTGGTCAAAGACCGCGCGATGGTCGTTAAACGCTTACGCCCTATTATGGTGGAATGCGTGGCGCGTGGTTATGTGGTGGGCTCAGGCTGGGAGGAATACCAAAAAACAGGCGCGATCTGTGGTATTAGATTACCAGCGGGTTTACAACAAGCCCAAAAATTAGCGCAACCTATTTTTACCCCCGCCGCAAAAGCGGAAGTGGGTGAGCACGATGTCAACGTAAGCTTTGATTATGTGGTTGACCAACTAGGGCAAGCGCTTGCAGAAAAGCTGCGTGATACGACCTTGGCTCTTTATCAAGCAGCGGCGGATTATGCTGCGACCAAAGGCATTATTATTGCCGATACGAAATTTGAGTTTGGTCTAGATGAGCAGGGGCAACTTCATTTGATGGACGAGGTCTTAACTCCTGATTCTTCTCGCTTTTGGGATGCTAGCACTTATCAGGTGGGGAGCAACCCGCCATCTTTTGATAAGCAGTTTGTACGTGATTGGTTAGCGGCTCAGGATTGGGATAAAACGGCGCCGGCACCACGTTTGCCGCAGACGGTGATTGAGCAAACGGCAGCTAAATACGCTGAAGCCGTTACACGGCTAGGAGCATAATACGCATGACAGAAGTAAAAGTAGGTATTGTGATGGGGTCCTCATCGGACTGGCCGGTGATGCAACATGCGGCGCAGGTTTTGAGTGATTTTGGCATACCTTTTGAAGCCAAGGTGGTGTCAGCGCATCGTATGCCAGTAGATATGGTGGAATACGGTCAACAGGCCTCGGCTAAAGGTTACCATGCCATTATTGCTGGGGCAGGGGGGGCAGCGCATCTGCCGGGCATGTTAGCAGCTCTGACAGAGGTCCCCGTATTCGGTGTGCCGGTACCGTCGCGTTATCTCAAAGGCGAGGATTCGCTTTTGTCTATTGTGCAAATGCCTAAAGGCGTGCCGGTGGCAACGTTTGCCATTGGCGAGGCCGGCGCGGCGAATGCAGCTTTGCATGTGGTCGCGAATTTGGCGGTGCATGATGCGGCGCTTAAAACCAAACTAAAAGCCTTTCGGGCACAGCAAACTGAAAATGCGCGTGCTATGCATCTACCTGCTGTTGAAGCGAATTAGTTATGTCAAATGTAGAAACCATTTTACCCGGCCAGTGGCTAGGCATGGTCGGCGGTGGGCAGCTAGCACGCATGTTTTGTTATGCCGCTCAACGCATGGGATATAAAGTCGCTATTTTAGACCCAGATCATTTTAGTCCCGCAGGAGCCGTGGCGGATAAACATATTTGTGCTGCTTATGATGATACGGCTGCTTTGCAGCAGTTAGCAGAGCTTTGCCCAGCTATTACGACAGAGTTTGAAAACGTACCTGCCCAAAGTTTGAACTGTCTGGCTGAGCACAGTCGGGTGACCCCAAGCGGCGAGGCGGTTTCTGTGGTGCAGGACCGTATTCGGGAAAAGCAATTTATTAGCAAAGCGGGTGTGCCGGTGGTACCACATTGTGTGGTCCATAGTATGGAAGATTTGTTGAAAGCCGATGCCGCATTGTTTCCGGGCATATTAAAAGCAGCACGCTTTGGTTATGACGGTAAAGGCCAAGCTCGCGTACAAACAAAAGAGCAAGCCTTAGAGGCTTTTACAAATTTTGGTCAGGTTGCTTGTGTGCTGGAATCCTTACAGCCCCTAGAGGACGAAATCTCTGTTGTTGTGGCGCGTAGCTTAGATGGAAAAACCGCAATTTATACACCGTCGCATAACCAACATCGAGATGGGATTTTGGCAGTATCAACCGCAGCAAATCCTTGCCGCTTGACCCCTTATCATGAGCAAGCTAAAACTGCTGCCATCGCTATTGCCGAATCCCTAAATTACTATGGCGTGTTGTGTGTGGAGTTTTTTGTTTTGGCTGACGGCACGTTATTAGCCAATGAAATTGCTCCACGCCCGCATAATAGTGGACACTTTACGATAGAAGCCTGTTTAAGTAGTCAGTTTGAACAACAGGTGCGCGTGATGGCGGGCTTGCCTTTAGGCTCCCCTCAAGATCTACAGCTATCTAAGATGTTCAACTTGTTAGGGGATCTTTGGTTTGATGAGCACGGTCATCACCAGGAGCCTAACTGGAGTGCGTTATTAGCGCTGCCAGGGGTATATTTGCACTTGTATGGCAAGAATGAAGCCCGAAAAGGGCGCAAAATGGGTCATGTCACACTCTTGGCGCCCAATGCGAAACAGCTACAGGCAAAAGCGCTCCAAGTGGCTGAAATTCTAGGCTTTGATTGGTATGAGTAAGCAGTTAGACGCATTGGTTCATGATGCGGCACAGCGCTTAGCCAAAGGCCAGTTGGTCGCCTTTCCGACAGAAACGGTCTATGGGTTGGGGGCGGATGCCTCTAACCCCCAGGCGGTTCGCGCTATTTTTTCTGCCAAAGGGCGTCCGGCTGATCATCCAGTGATTGTGCATGTGGCTGTGGATGCAGATATCACGCCCTGGGTGGCATCGATTCCAGAGGAAGCCACGAAACTGATGCAGGCTTTTTGGCCTGGGCCTTTAACTTTGATTTTGCCTAAAGCCAAGGCGGTAAACGCGTTGGTCACAGGGGGGCAGGATACCATTGGGATACGTTGTCCCTCGCACCCAGTGGCACAGGCACTATTAAAAGCTTTTGCGCAGATTACCGCTAATCCATCGGCGGGGGTCGCGGCGCCATCGGCAAATCGGTTTGGGCAGGTGTCGCCGACACAAGCACAGCATGTGCGTGATGAGTTTCCTGACCTGGACCCTGATACGCTATTTATTCTAGCGGGGGGGGATGCGGATGTTGGCATTGAGTCCACAATTGTTGATGTATCGCGTGTGGCCGAGGGGGTAGCGCCTGTGGTGCTGCGCCCAGGTCATATTACGGCACAACAGATTGCTCGTGTTTTACAGCAGGACTTAGGGCAAAAAAGTACGCCGAATACCCCACGTGTATCTGGTTCGCTTAAGGCACATTATGCGCCACGTACGCCGTTATATTTGGTTTCGGCAGAGCATATAGAGCAGCTAGCGGCGCCTAATAGCATAGCGGTTGTGATCGATGCATCGCCGCCGTCTGTAGTGCCGTGTTATCAAGCCCCTGCAGCACCAGAGCATTTTGCAAGTCAACTCTATAGCATGTTACGTCAGTTGGATCAGCAGGGATATAGTGCGATTTATGTACAGCAGCCGCCTCACAATGAGGCTTGGGAGGCGGTAAATGATCGCTTAGCTCGTGCGGCAGCGGCGTTCAGCTAAAAAGTCTTGTACCGCTTTAGTCACGGCTTCGGGCACGTCAATATAAGGGGTATGGCGACAGTGCTCTAGCACACACAATGTGGTTTGCTGGGGCAGGTGGCGTTGAATAATGTGGATCTGATCCAAAGAGGCATATTCATCTTCGGTGCCTTGGATGGCTAAAATAGGGCAGCGAATAGTCTGAATATCACGCTCTATATTCCACGTTTTTTGGTAGCTTTCGTCACCCCAAACTGTTGCCCAGCCCCAAAAGGCAGAGTCCACATCTGCGTGATAACGAGCAAGACGTTGTTTTAAATCTCCGTGCTGATACCAATGGATTGCTTTTTGTACGGATTGGGTGCTTTGTGCCTCGATGTAAATATGCGGTGCTAAAACGATAAGGTCTTGGGCAAGGTTGTTGGGCTGGGCGGCGTATAACAAAGCAATGGTGCCACCATCACTATGACCAAAAAGACTAAAAGGTTGGTCAATGCCTAAGGCTTGGAGCAAAGCGGGTAGGGCTTGCTGTGCTTCGATGTGCAGATAATCGCCTTGCCAAATTTCGTCGCTAGGACGAGGGCTGCTGTTGCCATAGGCGTAACGGGAATAGACTAAGCCCCTATAGCCAAGGACTTGGCAGAGCTGCTCGGGCCAATGCTGCCAATGGGCTACAGAGCCTAAACCTTCGTGTAAAAAAATCATCAAAGGCGCGGCAGAATCCTGGACTCCTACCCATTGGTATTCAATATTTCTGTCTCTACCATTCCAGTGTAAGCGAATGGTTTGTGTGGTTTTCATCATGGTGATTTTTTAATAAAAAAGCGACTGAAAAGCAGTCGCTTATTAAATCAGGGTCGATGTGCTTAGCTCAAATGCGCATTTAAGCATTTGCTTAACTCGAACATGCTGATTTGGTCTTTGCCAAAAATGGGTTTGAGCTTAGCATCGGCATTAATATTACGGCGATTTTCTGGGGCCTGTAAATCATGCTTTTTGATGTATTCCCACATTTTTTTTGTTACTTCGGTACGAGGTAACGGTTTTTTGCCTACGATCTCGGCTAGCTCTGCGCTTGGGGTCATGGGTTTCATGAAACCGCTAT
>JAAYRP010000267.1 GCA_012518715.1 Alcaligenaceae bacterium
GTATTGCCGCGGGTGGTACCTTAGGGATTCTCATCCCACCCAGTGTAATCATGGTGGTCTATGGCATTCTTACCGAAACCGATATTGGCAAGCTCTTTGCCGCGGGCTTCTTACCTGGTTTTATCGCCATGCTCATGTATTTGTTAACGGTGGTCATCCTGACAACTATCAACCCAAAACTAGGGCAACCTGGCGAAAAAAGCACCTGGAAACAACGGCTACACGCTACCAAAGGCGTATTAGCAATTACTTTGCTTTTTATAGTCATCATGGGTGGTATTTACGGTGGGGTATTCACCCCAACGGAAGCCGCAGGCATCGGCGCGTTTTGTACATTTCTTATTACCTTTAAACGCCGTGGCTGGCAGCCTAAACTTTATCTCACTGTTCTGATTGAGGCAGCACAAACAACAGCCGTCATGTTTGCGCTGGTCATTGGTGCACTTATTTTTACTAATTTTCTCACCGTTGCTGGCCTACCTAACCAGCTTCTTGATTTTATCAATGGACTAGCTGTTTCTCCATTGACTGTTATCTTTCTGATTTGCCTGATTTATCTGGTCTTGGGTTGCTTTTTGGAAACCATGTCCATGGTCATGCTCACCGTGCCTATTTTCTATCCTATTGTGGCTTCGCTAGGCTTTGATTTGGTGTGGTTTGGCATTGTGGTTGTGGTTGCAGCAGAAATCAGTTTAATCACCCCACCACTTGGTCTGAATATTTTCATGATTAAAAACGTCATGCCAGATATTCCTTTACGGACCGCAATTATAGGGGTCAGCCCTTTTGTTATTACTGACATTATCCGTTTAGCGTTACTCGTACTCATTCCATGGATTGTGCTAGTGATCCCCAACAGCATGTAAAAAACCACTCATAAGGAGAAGACAAATGAAACTCATCCAACGCTTAGGCGCCTGTTTAGGGCTAGGCCTCGCTGCCTTGAATCCTTTTAGCGCCGCCAATGCTGACACTCAAGTGATTCGCTTTTCTAACTGGCTCCCCCCTGCGCATTACATCGTAAAAGAAATGCTTGAGCCATGGGCTGCTAAAGTTAACGAGGTCACAGAAGGACGGGTAAAAGTCGAGTTCATCAACCCTTTAGGCAAACCTCAAGCGCATTTAGATTTAGTACGCAATGGCGTGGCCGATATGGGCATGTCCGTACACAGTTACACCGCCACCCGCTTTCCTTTGATTGAGTTTGCCGAACTGCCTTTTACCACTGAAGACGGTGGCATTAACTCCGTCGCGTATTGGCGCACGTACGAAAAATTTATGCTCGATGCTAATGAGCATCGTGGCGTAAAACTTATTGGGCTTTGGACTAGTCCGGCCACCGTGATTTTTACGACAAAAGACGAAATCAAGAGCCTGAATGATCTAAAAGGACTAAAACTACGCTCTCCTAGTCCGTTGTTTGATAGCATTGGTAAAGCCATGGCTACTGTTTCGGTAAACGCCCCTGCCTCTGAAAGTTATGAAATGCTCTCGCGCGGTGTCATTGACGGACTATATTTTCAATATGATCAAATTGAAAACTTTAAGCTCGACAAACTCATTAAAAGCGCTGTAGCCGCCCCCGGTGGTTTGGGTAAATCCAGCCAGTTTCTTTTTATGAATGAGCGCAAGTGGAACGCAATCAGTGAAGCGGACCGCGCTGCTATTGAACAAATCTCTGGCGAAGCCATGGCACGTGATTTTGGCAAAAAATGGCAAGAGGCGGAAAACCAATCGATTCAGAATCTTAGCGCAGCGGGACTAAAAACTTACCATGTCGAGGGGGCAGAACTAGAAAAACTGAAAGCCGATTTGGCTTTTATTGAAGAAGACTGGATCAAAGCCGCCAAAAAGAAAAACGTGGATGGCCAAGCCGCACTCCAATTTTACCGCGAACAAATCCAAGCACTTAGCCAGCCTTAA
>JAAYRP010000268.1 GCA_012518715.1 Alcaligenaceae bacterium
ATGCCACGTTGGATGGATTCGACTTGTTTTAGGTAGTCGTGACGCCGTATGGTTGCTTGCGCCTCTAAGGATATTGGCGATGAGAGGTGCGCTAACCATGGTGTGGTGTAGTGAGCTTGCGCAAAAACATAGGCGCTAAGTAAAGGTGTAGTGCTGGGGCGAGCAAATGGGAGAGCGAGTAGATGCGCTCCCAGCTCATAGTTTAAAACAAGGACTACCCAATGGCCGGCCTGGTGAGCCGTATCAATGCGGCGCCAGGCCTGTTCTAAATCTGCCGCATTGTAGGCGGTGATTTTGGTGATAGGTTGAGCAAAAGTTAAAGCTGTTTGCTCCAGACGGTTTTCAAAACGACAAAACATAATGGATTAGGACTGCAAAAACGCGGTGAGGGCTTGGCCGGTATGTGAGGAAGGAGTATTTTGCACGGTCTGGACATTCCCTTCAACTACAAGTTGCCCACCATGGATACCGCCTTCGGGTCCCATATCAATAACCCAATCTGCTTCAGCGATTAAATCTAAATTATGTTCGATTACGACTACCGTCTGTCCGGCGTCTGTAAGTCGGTGAAGTACACGCAGGAGTTTTTCCACATCGGCCATAGCAAGCCCTACTGTAGGCTCATCGAGTACGTATAAAGTGTGTGGCTGCCGGGAGGCCCGCCCTGTTTTATGTAGACCTTCGTCAAGGCGAACTTTACTGAGTTCGCTGACCAGTTTAATCCGCTGGGCTTCGCCGCCGGATAGGGTGGGCGATGGTTGGCCCAGCGTTAAATAGCCTAAGCCAACATCTTGCAGTAGTTGCAGAGGGCGTAAAATACGTGGGTGAGAAGCAAAATACTCGACGGCTTCATCTACTTCCATTTGTAAAACTTCGCCGATGTGTTTACCTTGCCATTTGACGTGTAGCGTATCGTCATTGAATCGTTGCCCATGACAACGCTCGCACGGGATTTTGATATCCGGCAAAAAGCTCATTTCAAAGGTTACGAGTCCTTGGCCGTTACATTCAGCGCAACGTCCATCACCGGTATTAAAGGAAAAACGAGAAGCATTCCAGCCACGTAGTTTTGCATCGCGTGTTTGCGCAAAGAGCTTACGAATATCATCCCAAAACCCGACATAGGTTGCTGGGCAAGAGCGTGGGGTTTTACCAATGGGTGTTTGATCAACCTCGAGTACGCGATCGACTTGCTCCCAATCAAGTATACGCTCACAGTATTGCCATATATATTGCTCGGGTTGAGCGAGTTTTTGTTTAAGGTTGTGTAAAAGAACTTCGCGGGCAAAGGTGGATTTTCCTGATCCAGAGACACCTGTTACGACCGTAAGTCGCTCTAAAGGTATACGAGCGGTGACATTTTGTAGGTTGTGGCGATGTGCATTTTCTACCAGCAGCGCGGGGGTCGAGTCGGTCACGGGTCGGTAGTCTTGCATGGGGTGCGATATGGGATGTTTTAGATAGCGTCCTGTCAGTGAGTCAGGATTTTGCATAATATCTTCTAAAGTGCCCTGTGCAACGACTTGGCCACCACGTATTCCTGCACCGGGTCCAATATCAATAATATGGCTGGCTTGACGAATGGTATCTTCATCGTGCTCTACCACCACAAGGGTGTTACCGTTGCGTTCCAAACGCTGTAGAGCTTGGAGCAATATACGGTTATCTCGTGGGTGTAAACCGATGGTTGGTTCATCCAAGACGTAACAGACGCCTTGCAGATTAGAACCCAACTGAGCGGCGAGTCGAATACGTTGAGCCTCGCCACCCGATAGAGGGGGGGCAGCTCGATCCAAATGTAAATAACCTAAACCCACTTCTTGTAAAAAGGCGAGGCGGTTTTGAATTTCGCTCAGTATGTCACGCGCAATCTCTTGTTCGCGTTGACTGAGTTGTACTTGTTGAAAAAAATGCTTAGCATCATCGATCGATAAAGCCGACAAATTTGCAATGCCTTGATCATGCCAGCGGAAAGCCAGTGCAACCGGATTTAGGCGTTGTCCATGACAACTAGGGCATTTGTTTTCGGTGGGGGTTTCGTCTTCATCCGGTAACCATTTACTTTCCTCACCACTTTGCTCTGCATCAAAGCCGCTTAAACTGACACCGGTTCCAAAACAACTGTGGCACCAGCCATGTTTGGAGTTATAGGAAAAAAGGCGGGGGTCCGGTTCGGGAAAGCTACAACCACAGTTTGGACAAGCACGTGCTGTAGATAGGCGTAGCTCTGTATCTTGATGCACAATCAATATGTTTTGCTGTCCATGTAGTAATGCATCATGGATGGCTTGGCGTAACGATTGTTCATCTTTAGCTCGAACTAAAATGTCAGCGATCGGTAACTCTATATTATGCTCTTGGTAACGATCTAAACGTGGCCAAGCATCGGTTGGCAGAAGCTCCCCATCCACGCGTAGGTGAGTATAGCCTTTGGTATGAGCCCATTTTGCTAAATCGGTATAGTAGCCTTTGCGCGCCACAATAAGGGGTGCATAGATGTGAATAGTTTGATTTTTATAGTCTCGCAGTAGCTGAGCTGTAATTTGCTCGGGGCTTTGGGGTTGCACAGGAACATGGCAAGCTGGACACATTTGTGTGCCGAGTTTGACGTAGAGTAAACGCAAAAAATGGTGGATTTCTGTTGTGGTAGCGACGGTAGACTTATAGCCGCCTCGACTTGTGCGTTGCTCAATGGCTACGGTAGGGGGAATACCATAAATGGCATCTACGTCGGGTTGGCCAGCAGGTTGGACAATGGAGCGCGCATAGGCATTAAGTGACTCCAAATAACGTCGCTGTCCCTCGTTAAATAAAATATCAAAGGCTAAGGTGGATTTGCCAGAGCCGGATACGCCGGTAATTACGGTAAATGTATCCCTAGGGATTGATACCTGAATGTTTTTTAAATTGTGTTCGCGAGCATTAAGAATTTGAATGGCAGAATGCGCATTGGCATTATAGGGGAGAGCAGGTTCGGTAACTTCCGTTTCTATGGTTGTGCCGATAAGTTGCTGTTGATAGGTGTTTAAAGCATTTCCAGTTAGGGAATGAGTGTTTTCTAATAGGGCTTGTGGGGTACCGCATGCCACAACTTCTCCCCCAGCCGTACCCCCATATGGGCCTAGGTCGATCACCCAGTCTGCAGCATGGATCACATCTAGATTATGTTCAATGACAATGAGCGAGTGTCCCGCGGCTAAGAGTTTACGAAAGGCTTGCATGAGTTTAGCAATATCATCAAAATGCAAACCCGTCGTGGGCTCATCAAATAGGAACAGCTTTCCTTTTTTTACAACTTTAGCGCGGCTTAAGCGGCTTTTTGCGGCTTCGGCTAAATAGCCTGCCAGTTTTAAGCGTTGCGCTTCGCCACCAGAAAGGGTGGGAACCGGCTGCCCTAAAGTTAAATACCCCAAGCCCACATCAGCAAGAGGTGCTAAGCCTCGCTGCACATCTTGTAAGCCGGCAAAAAAATCGATGGCTTCATCAACGGTCATGTCTAGGACTTCGTCAATGGATGCGTTTCGGCCTAAATGCTCTAGGCGAATTTCTAATATCTCGGGGCGGAAACGCTTACCATCGCAATCGGGGCAGCGTAAATAAACATCCGATAAAAACTGCATTTCGATATGCTCAAAGCCTGTGCCCCCACAAGTGGGACATCGTCCTGCGCCACTATTAAAGCTAAATGTGCCAGGCTTATAATCGCGCTCTATGGCTAAAGGGGCGCGGGCAAAGAGCTTACGTATGGCATCAAAGGCACCGACATAACTAGCCGGGTTAGAGCGAGCGGTGCGACCAATAGGGGATTGATCTACCATTACGACTTCGGCTATTTGATCCGCACCGACTAAGCAATCAAAATCGCCAGGTGCTTCGGTAGCCTCGCCAAAATGTTTAAGTAAGGCTGGGTATAAAACATCTTGGATAAGGGTGGATTTACCAGAGCCAGAGACGCCAGTGACACAAACGAGGCGCTCTAGTGGAAAATCCACCGTGATATTTTTGAGATTATGGGCTCGCACGCCAGTAAGAGTTAAGCGCGGTGTAGTCGTTTTTACCGGCTGAGGGTGCGGAGCGGTAATTTTCTTTTTACCACTGAGGTAGTCTCCGGTGAGAGTAGAGGCGTGACGTAGTGCTGCTGGTGAGCCATCGAATAAAATATGCCCCCCAGCCTTACCTGGCCCAGGCCCAATGTCTAAGATGCGATCGGCGGCCACCATGACTTGCGGATCATGCTCTACAACGACGAGCGTATTGCCATTATTACGTAGGCGTTGCATGATCTGGACGATACGGTGCATATCATGTGGGTGTAAGCCGATAGAGGGTTCGTCTAAAACAAACAGCGTGTTGACCAATGATGTGCCCAAAGCGGTGGTAAGATTGATGCGCTGAACCTCACCCCCAGAAAGGGTGCGGCTTTGGCGGTCTAAGGATAAATAGCCAAGGCCTACCTCGCATAAAAAACCAAGTCGGGTGTTGATCTCCTCTCGTAAGAGCTGGGTGGCAGCGTTAAGCTCACCATCAAAACGGAGCTGTTGGAAAAAGGTGCGTACCGCTTCGATAGGAAGCCGCATTAAGTCATGAATATGCAACCCCGGCATCTGGTTGAGTTGCTCCAGGCTCCACTCTGCTGTTACGGGCATAAAGCGGGTATAGGGTTGTGGATCATGGGCATGCGTGTGTTGACCCAACCGCCACAATAGGGCATCGGCTTTTAGTCGCGAGCCCCGACAACTGGGACAAGTGGTATAGCTGCGATACTTAGATAGCATGACACGGACGTGCATTTTGTAGGCTCGGGTTTCTTGCCAGTCAAAGTAGCGAGCAACACCGTACCACTGTTGCTTCCAAGCACGTGCTCCACCTTTAAACTCGGGGTCACCGTAAATCACCCAGTCTTTTTCTGCTTGACTAAGCTGCTGCCATGGTACCGCCAAACGAATAGCAGCTTGTTTCGCATACCGCTCTAGGTCTTTTTGGTGCACACGGTTTGAGTCGGTTTGCCATGGTTTAATGGCGCCTTCGAGTAAGCTTTTGCTTTCGTCAGGAATAACTAAACCGTAATCAATCCCCATCACCCGCCCAAAACCCTTACATGTCTCACAGGCTCCCAATGGAGAGTTAAAAGAAAAAGTGCTGGGTTGGGGGGCACTGTAATCAATATCGCAGGTAGCACAGTGAAGACCGGCGCTAAAAGACCACTCCTGCTCTTTTTTTTCATCATCCAGAGCAAACACACTAAGATGGCCATTGCCATAATGTAGGGCGGCGTCTAGGGCCTCCATCACACGGCTAGGCTCAGCACGGCTTAAGCGGAAACGATCTTGAATAACGTATAAACGTTGGGTGGCTAATTTAGCTTGTTTTGAGGATGAGTGCTGTGGTTCGTGCAGGCGAGTGTAGCCTTGTTGCTCTAAAAATTGTTTGATTTCTTCTTCGCTGAAATTACTTGGTACATCCACAGCAAAAGTGATAACCAAACGAGGATCTTGCGTTAAGCAGCGCTTTTTTAAGGTTTGAGCGATACGCTGTGCATCTTCGGCGTGAACTGGTTGACCGCATTGTCGGCAGTGAAGGTGGCTGAGTCGGGCATAGAGGAGCTTGAAGTAGTCATTGAGCTCTGTCATGGTGCCAACGGAACTACGCGAGTTGCGTACGGGGTTTACTTGGTCAATAGCGATAGCCGGTAAAATCCCTTCGATACGATCGACTTGGGGCTTATCCATGCGATCCAAAAACTGGCGAGCATAAGGAGAAAATGTTTCCACATAACGACGCTGCCCTTCGGCATAGAGCGTATCAAAGGCCAGAGAGGATTTGCCTGAACCGGATACACCAGTTAGTACAGTGATTTTTCCTGTATCAAAATGCACATTCAGGTTTTTGAGATTGTTTTGGCGCGCGCCGAAAATGCGAATTTGAGAACTCATAGTAATAGCGTGAGGAGCTGAAAAAATAGATATTTGGTATATAAGATGGGATGAGCTAAAATCTATTGTATGTGTAGCTAAGGTTACTTGTATAATCCTTAGCTTTGTTTATGTATCGGAGAGTTTCATGGCTGAAATCAAACGCACAAGCCGCAACACCCTAGAGCGTCGCTGCTTAGGTAAAGCTTTTAAACGCTTATATGCACGTTCCCCCAAAAGCGTTTTTAAAATGCTTGAAAAAGTGAAGCGTGCTTAATTACACTAAAAATAAGGGTAACAGTTTTTGTTGTCGTGTTTAAGCAACGCATAAAAAACAACTACCAATTGTAATTAAGGCAATAAAAACCACAGATTTATGATCTGTGGTTTTTTTTCGTCTATGATGAATTACTGCTGTGAATTTGTTGTTTTTGAGGAGATTTGCGTTAATGCCTTGGAGATCTGCCTCCTATGTTCCCCCAGCGTGGCGTTATCAGTTTACGATTTTAACGCCAACGTATAATCGAGCACATACGTTACAACGTGTGTATGAATCGCTATGCGAGCAGACATTTCAAGATTTCGAGTGGGTGGTCGTGGATGACGGGTCCACAGATCATACAAAAAAACGCATTCAGCAGTGGCAACAAGAAGCCCTTTTCCCTATCCACTATGTTTGGCAGCCGAATCAACATAAAAAAGCGGCTTTTAATCGTGGCGTGCGTATGGCTCAGGGCGAACTGGTGGTAGCCTTAGATAGTGATGATAGCTTAGAAGCCAATGCGTTGTATGACATGGCGCGCACATGGAAAGAGATTCCCCAAAAAGAGCGTGAGCGTTTTGTCGCTGTCACGGGGTTATGTAAAACGCCCGAAGGAAATATTGTAGGGGATATGTATCCTTACGATGTACTGGATGCTAACCCTTTAGATATTCAATTCAAGTTTGGTGTAACCGGTGAAAAGTTTGGTTGCTTAAGCACTGCTGTTTTGCAGCGTTTTCCTTTTCCAGAGCATATTGAAGGTTTTGTTCCTGAAAGTATGGTGTGGCGGAGCATGGCGCGAGCTGGTTATTTGACCCGGTTTGTGAATCAGGTATATAGGGTGTATCACGATAGTAGTGATTCTTTATCTCGCCAAGGAAAAAATAATGCTGCTACCCATGCTTTAGGGTTGTGGTTGTTGGCCTATGATACGGTTGTGGATAGTTTGCCCTGGTTTCATTACAAACCTGTGGCGTTTATCAAAGCGGGTATGAGATACACACGCTTTGCACTACACATGAGGGATCAATCCATAGCTCGTCCTCAGGGCTATCGGTTGCATGGGGTGGGGGCTATTGCTTTGGTCGTAGCGACAGCCCCATTTGGGTTATTGCTTTTTTTGAGAGATAAACTCCAAATGGGGGGTAGACCTAGTGACGCTGATCGGAAGCGGGTTGCATAAAAGCTAAGTGAGTACTCGCTTCGTTCTCGTCTGCAAGTGGATCTGTGCTTAAATCAAAGGGCAAAATTTCCTGAAGGGTTTCTCCCCAAGCGTTTTCGTCGCCCTCGTGATTAATTTTGATGTACTTGATGGATTCGATATCACTACGTTGAATTGCCCACATGAAACGACAGCTATAGGTTTCATTTTCATTGACCTTAAAGCCACCTTGGCTACCTAATAAACGCGCTTTAGCCCCACCAATTTGTACGACTGGAATATCTGTATCATCTTCGTTAATATCTAGGGGTATAGCAAATATAGCCCATTCAAAACCGGTTTCACTGGCATCCACCAGCTCAACTAAGACCGGCTTGCCCCAATAGGCACTAAGTGCATCGGCGGTACGGGCTAATAAATCGATGTCATCGGTACTAAATACTAGTGCTGGGGTATCAGTCATTTTGCTTGGCAGTTCTCAATATATAATGAAGTCGCTTTTTGCGATGCTATGTACTTATAGCCTTATTAATCCTATTTAGGTATCTATGGCCCAATACGTTTACACCATGAATCGGGTTGGCAAAACTGTGCCACCCAAGCGTCAAATTCTACGCGATATTTCTTTATCTTTCTTCCCCGGTGCCAAAATTGGCGTATTGGGGTTAAATGGATCCGGTAAATCCACCTTGCTTCGTATTATGGCAGGTGTAGACAAAGAAATCGATGGCGAAGCCATCCCGATGCCCGGGATTAAAATTGGTTACTTGCCTCAAGAGCCCGAGTTGGATCCCAACCAAACCGTGCGCCAAGCTCTAGAGGCTGGCTTAGGCGAGGTCTTTGAGGCGCGGCAGCGCTTAGATGAGGTTTATGCGGCTTATGCTGAACCCGATGCGGATTTTGATGCGTTGGCAGCAGAGCAAGCCGAGCTCGAGGCCATTATTGCCGCCGCGGCCACAAGTGGAAGTGATGACACGGATACCCAGATGGAGATTGCCGCTGATGCATTACGTTTGCCTCCTTGGGATGCAGTGATTGGGCATCTATCTGGGGGGGAAAAGCGTCGTGTGGCTCTGTGTCAGTTGTTGTTATCCAAACCTGATATGTTGTTACTCGATGAACCAACTAACCACCTTGATGCGGAAAGTGTGCATTGGTTAGAGCAGTTTTTGAGTAAATTCCCGGGTACGGTGGTAGCTGTTACTCACGATCGTTACTTTTTAGATAATGCCGCAGAGTGGATTTTGGAGCTAGACCGTGGGCATGGGATTCCATGGAAAGGTAACTATAGCTCCTGGTTAGAGCAAAAAGAAAATCGCTTAAAGCAAGAGGAGGCTCAAGAGTCGGCACGTCAGCGTACGATCCGTAAAGAGCTGGAGTGGGTACGTCAAAACCCGAAAGGTCGTCAGGCCAAGTCTAAAGCGCGCTTGAATCGGTTCGAGGAGCTTGCCTCCCATGATTATCAGCGTCGCAATGAGACCCAAGAGATTTTTATTCCCGTGGCAGAGCGTCTTGGTAATGAAGTCATCGAGTTTAAAAACGTCTCAAAGGGTTACGGCGATCGTTTATTAATTGATGATTTGAGCTTTACGATTCCCCCTGGTGCCATTGTTGGGATTATCGGACCAAACGGTGCGGGTAAGTCCACTTTATTCCGAATGATTGCTGGGCAAGAGCAGCCGGATCAGGGGGAAATTAAAATTGGTCAAACCGTACAGTTGGCTTATGTAGATCAGTCTCGCTCCTCTTTACCTGCGGATAAAACTGTTTTTGAGGCCATATCCGAAGGCGGTTCAGATATTTTACAAGTAGGGCGTTTTGAAATCCCTGCTCGTGCTTATATTGGTCGTTTTAATTTCCGTGGTGCAGATCAAAATAAAATTGTGGGTAAGCTTTCTGGCGGGGAGCGAGGTCGTTTGCATTTAGCAAAAACACTCGCTTCTGGGGGTAATGTTTTACTTTTGGACGAGCCCTCTAACGACCTAGACGTAGAAACCTTACGTGCGCTTGAGGATGCGCTATTAGAGTACGCCGGTAGTGTATTAGTCATCAGCCATGACCGCTGGTTCTTAGATCGTATCGCCACTCATATTCTTGCCTTTGAAGGGGACTCTCACGTGGAGTTCTTTAGCGGGAACTATCAGGAATACGAGGAAGATAAGCGTCGTCGACTTGGCGAGGACGCCGCCCAGCCTAAGCGGATTCGTTATAAACCACTTAAATAATATGAGTAGACAG
>JAAYRP010000269.1 GCA_012518715.1 Alcaligenaceae bacterium
AAGGTAAAGGAGCCAAGAGCAATGGTCGCGGGAATCAACCGTTTGGGGATATCTGCCGCCCTAAATAGATCGCGCGCGATGGGGTAGATCGCAAAGGCCACTACAAATAAAGACACCCCACCATAGGTAAGTAGGCCACAGGCAATCACCACAGTGGCTAAAGAGTGTTTTGGTCCTAAGCGTTTGACAATCCAGCGCGCAATCGTATTGGCTGCACCGGAATCTGCCATGAGCTGTCCAAATAAAGCACCAAGCAAGAAAATAGGTAAAAACTGCAATACATAGCCGCCCAAGGCTTTCATAAAAGTATCGGTATAAATAGGTAGTAAAAAACCGATATCGCCAGATAAAAAGACCGCTAGCGCAGCCATTAAAGGGGCGAGAAGTAGAACAGTAATCCCCCGATAAGCGAGGAACATCAGTAAAAGTAATGAAACAATAATCGCCAAAGTGCTAGACATCGCTTAGGCTCCAAAAAACAGTAATTAATAAGGCCTGCCCACCATGGGATAAAGCCAAGCGCGATTGTACTCGGATTTGTTATATACTTAGGCCGGTTTGATCAAAAAAAATGATACAAAAACTCCATTAATTAGCATAAAACATGCATAAGGCGGCTTTCATCCACATGTTGCAGCGTAGCGCCATCGGCTTTGGGGTGCTGGCGTTGTTGTGTGGGTTGATTCTACGCAGCATGATTCCCATGGGCTATATGCCCGATCCAGAGGCATGGCGCCAAGGGCAAATTACCATGACCATCTGTACTGCAGATGGCACGCCGGTTTCGTTGCGCTTAGAAGACTTATTGGATATCCCTAAGCATCATCCAGAGCAACCGGGGCATGCGACTTGTCCGTGTTGCTTTATTCATGATGAGGCCTTGGCTTTGTTGCCTTTGCTTGCTCTGGCTCCTACTGCTGCCACATGGCATAGCTATGCCGTACAGAGACGAGCTAAAACGGGCCTGGCCAGCGCGCATGGGGTTCGTGGCCCCCCACTGGGTGCGCGAGCGCCGCCCATTCTGTAATAACGCATTTTCTTTTGTTTTTGTTATTACAGGTTTAATTATGTCTACTACTTTATGTTTGCGACCCAAGACAGGGGTCGTTGTACTCGCTTGTGTTTTTTCGGTGCCCGCTTTCTCGGCTCAGCCCACCCCTATTCAGCAATTTGACGCCCTCGTTATTAAAGGGGTTAGCCCCAGTGCGGCAACGCAAATCATGACCCACCCTAAACAGCCACGACAGCCATTACCAGCGAGTGATGGGTCCGATTATTTGTCGACGATTCCTGGCTTTAATGCGATTCGAAATGGCGGTGCCAATAGTGATCCAGTGTTACGCGGTATGTTTGGCTCACGTTTGGCCATTTTAACGAATGGTACGTATATGCCGGGGGCCTGTCCTTCACGTATGGATTCGCCGACGTCATATATTTCGCCTCAGAATTTTGATGAGTTAGTAGTGGTCAAAGGACCGCAAACCGTTTTGTGGGGGCCGGGTGCTTCTGCAGGGATCGTGCGTTTTGATCGTAATGCGCCCCAGTTTACGGAAAATACGGTCATTTTTGATGGAGCGCTGACAGCAGGGTCGTGGGGGCGCAATGATCAGTCGGCCGATGTGACGGTAGGTAATTCCTTATATTATGCCCGTATCACAGCGAATCATGCGCGGGCTAATGATTATAAGGATGGGGATGGAAATAAGGTGCCCTCAAAGTGGAAAAAATGGAATAGTGATGTGGCGCTCGGGCTAACACCGAATGAGACCAGCTTGGTAGAGCTTTCTGCAGGAGTCGGGGATGGCCATGCCCGATATGCAGGGCGCGGCATGGACGGCACGAAATTTCGACGCGAAAGTGTGGCGTTGCGCTATGAGCAAGAAAAACTCAGCGATCGCTGGCAAAGCCTTCGTGTCCAGCTCTATCATAATTATGCCGATCATGTGATGGATAATTTTACCCTACGCGACTTTAACCCGGCAGGGGGAATGGCGATGCCGATGGTTTCCAACGTAGATCGTGCCACTTGGGGCGGACGCGTAGCTGGACAGTGGCAGCTGGGGACAGCCGTAACGCTTGATGCAGGGGTGGATTATCAAAATAGTCGCCATCGTGTGCGGCGCAGTATGGGGGCCATGCCATATAAAGACGAGCCTCGTGTGAAAGATGCCCATTTCACGAATACCGGTGTGTTTGCTGAAATGCAATGGGCCATGAGCGCACAGCAACGTTGGATTGGGGGTGTACGTGTTGATCGAGCTACGGTACAAGACTATCGTACAAATACCGGTATGGGAAATATGCTAAAACCTAATCCTACTCATAATAAAAAACGTCATGAGACCTTACCAAGTGGATTTTTCCGTTATGAGCAAGACTTGGAACATACAACCCTATATGCAGGGGTGGGGCATGTGCAGCGCATGCCCGATTATTGGGAGCTCATTTCTCCTAATATGGGTCCAGCAGGTAGTGTGAATGCTTTTGAGGCCATACAGCCAGAAAAAACCACACAGTTGGACATAGGCTTGAACTATCAAA
>JAAYRP010000270.1 GCA_012518715.1 Alcaligenaceae bacterium
TAAGCGAGAAGCAGCGCAGTCAAATTCGTAACCAATCATTAGGCTTTGTCTATCAGTTTCATCATTTGCTGCCCGAATTTACCGCACTTGATAATGTAGCTATGCCATTAATCGTACGACGTTTACCACGAGCGCAGGCACGTGCTGAAGCACAAAAAATGATTGAGCAAGTTGGCCTGGCGCACCGCCAAGACCACTATCCCGGGCAGTTATCTGGTGGGGAGCGGCAGCGGATTGCCTTGGCCCGTGCTTTGGTTACCCGCCCTGCATGTGTGCTTGCGGATGAGCCCACAGGCAACTTAGATCGAGAAACGGCACAGGAAATGTTTAGCCTACTGCAAAGAATGAATGCAGAGTTCCATATTGCGTTTATTATTGTTACACATGATCCGGCATTGGCCGCGTTAGCTCATCGCCAACTTGCTATGGATCAAGGTATATTAAATGGATGTTAATCGATACGCATTGTCATTTAGATGCTCCGATATTTCGGGAAACACCGGCCGATTTAGTGCGTGCTGCTCGGCAACAGGGGGTTGACTATATTGTCATACCAGCGGTAGAGGCCGCTAATTTTTCTGTTGTACAGCAGTTGGCGCAAACCGACCCGAGCTTGGTGTATGCATTAGGCATTCATCCTTTGTATGTAGCCCAAGCGACCTTGCACGATTTAACGCTGTTAGAAAAACAGGTAGAGCAGGCATTAGACGATGCCCGCTTCGTAGCAATTGGGGAAATAGGCTTGGATTTTTTTGTGCCAGAGCTAACCCAAGAGCCGCTACGCAGTAAACAAATCCATTTTTACGAGGCACAGTTACAGTTGGCACAACGCTACCAGTTGCCTGTTTTGCTGCATGTGCGGCGCTCACAGGATTTGATTTTAAAATCCTTGCGTCGCCATCAGTTAACCGGTATTGCGCATGCGTTTAATGGTAGCTATCAGCAAGCGCAACAGTTTATCGACTTAGGTTTTGTGCTAGGTATAGGGGGCGCGATGACGTTTACGCGGGCTAAACAGATTCGTCGCTTAGCCAGTGATACGGCACTGCGCCATATCGTCTTAGAAACGGATGCACCGGATATTCCTCCTGCCTGGTTACGTCCAAAAGAGAACCCTGAACAATACAATCGGCCGCAAGAGTTACGGGGCATTGCTTTGGCCCTAGCGCAGTTACGTCAGGAGCCTTTTGAACAAATTGCACAACAAACCACGCACACGGCTATGCGCGTTTTGCCCCGCCTAAGCCAGTGGCACCAACAGCGCTACGCATAATTACGTAGGCGCATTTTCCCCTCTTTACGCACCCATTGGGTGCGTTTTTTTATATGTTGATAAAACAAGGAGGGCAAAGGTGCAAGGTCGGTTATTAGCAGCTCTATACGCCGCGACGGTTTTATGTGTGCATCAGGCGGCAGAAGTAGCGTCCGCCACTCAGCAGTTCGTGGCGGCTTTAATTTGTTTGGGTTGTTTGCTGTGGGCGTGGCTTAGCAGGTTTAAATATCGCTTTTGGGTTGTCAGCCTAGCTGTGGTGTTAGGTGCATGGGCGTATACTCATTATCAGATTGCGCAGGTGTTGGTCGAGCAGCTTCCAGCCCATGAACAAAATAAACCATTTAAATTGCGCGTGCAGGTGCAGAGTTTGGTACGCCTGGCTCCGGATCGCCGTTATTTTATCGCCACAGTGCTTGGGGCACAGCCACAGGGTGTACCAAGTACGATAGCGTTAAGTTGGAATGTCAAAGAGTGGGGCGGGCCTTATGCGCAAGCGAAAGCGTATGATTTTCCTGAAATCAAACCGGGTCAGGTTTGGCAGCTTACTGCGTTTTTAAAAAGTCCACATGGGCTACGTAACCCTTACGCGTTTGATTATGAGGGGTATGTGTTTGCGCAAGGTGTGCGCGCCGTGGGTACAGTGCGGGGTACCCCCGTGCTGCTTGCAGATAGACCAGAGCAACATAGTATTGAGGTTTGGGCGCAGCGATGGCGTCATCATTTACGCGAGGCAATGCTGCCGTATGTGCGTGATTTACGTTGGGGGGGTGTGATTTTAGCTTTATCCATTGGCGATCAAGCCAGTATTAGCCCACAGGATTGGTTGATTTTTAATCGCACTGGGCTTACGCATCTGGTTTCTATTAGTGGTAGCCATGTTACCTTGCTCGCTTCAGTGAGTGCCGTGGCCTTTGCATGGTGTTGGCGTCGTTTTACGTGGCGCGGGCGTGCGCTGACGGAGCGGATGCCTGCGGCGATTGTCGCTGGTGTTTTAGCGTTTGTGGTGGCGGGCCTATATAGCCTTACAGCAGGTTGGGAAGTACCAGCACGTCGTACCTTTATGATGTTTGGGGTGGCCGTCTTTAGTCTATTACTGCGTTTGCCTTTAAGCATGACGCAGATTATTGCTGTGGCCGTTGTGCTAGTGTTGGTCTTTGACCCTTGGGCGATTTTAGCGAGCGGTTTTTGGCTGTCGTTTGGAGCGGTATTGGTTTTGGTGGCTTGCGCACAATGGAGTGGGTTGGCATTGTGGCAGGGGCAGGTTCAAGGCTGGAGAAAGCGCTGGGCACAGTGGAAAACAGCTTCTATTTGGCAGCTGATGATTACAGTGGCGCTTTTGCCACCCTTAGCTTTTCTGTTTTTTGAGATGTCTTTGGTTTCGCCATTATCCAATGCATATGCGATTCCTTTAATTGGGCTATTGATTACCCCTTTGGCGTTATTGTTTGCTTTACTTAGCCTGGGCCCGTGGACCCAGTTAACCGAGGCTGTGTTGTGGCTATGCCATCAGCTTTTAACCTTAAATATGGAGCTGACGGTGGTGCTGGGCGAGCACGCTTTGGCAAGTTTACCGGCTTCGCGTGCTCCGGTTTGGGTGCTTGGTGCTAGCGTAATCGGTATAGGCGTGGCGCTATGGTTACGAGCTTTACCCTTAGCTTGGTTAGGGTGGCTGCTGGTTTTGCCTACTTTGTTTTGGCGCTCCCCTACGCTACCCGAAGGCGCATGGCGCTTGCATGCGCTGGATGTGGGGCAAGGCAGTGCCATATTGATAGAAACAGCCAATAGTGTGGTGTTGTTTGATACCGGTATGCGCCAAAGCCGTGATCAGGATATGGGTGGACGGGTAGTTGTGCCTTATTTACGGAGCCTAGGTAAAAATCGCATACATCACTTAGTTTTGTCACATGCGGATTTAGATCATGTGGGCGGGAGTCGTAGTGTAATAGAGAGGGTGCAGGTGGACCAAATATATAGCTCATTTGATGTGGACGCTCATTTTAAAAGAGAGTCTCGACTGCTAACGGCTCCAGACTTATCTCTACCCATAGCGCTGAACGCCTGCACGCGTGGAGAGCAGTGGGTTATTGATGGTGTACGTTTTGCCTTTTTATGGCCGGATAAGAAGGTATTGAACGGGCGAGTTAAGACAGATAAAAATGCACAAAGCTGTGTGCTGAGTGTACAGGGTGCGCATCACTGGGCATTATTAACAGGGGATATTGGCTTAGAGCAAGAAAAAAATCTTGTGCAAGCGGGGATTTCACCGCATGAGGTGGTTGTGGTGGGACACCATGGCTCAAAAACATCCTCTAGCTCACTGTGGGTGGATTCATTACAAGCTCAGTTGGCGATAGCGCAAGTGGGGTGGTGGAACCGTTTTTCTCACCCACACCCTCAAGTGGAACAGCGTTGGCAAGCAGCAGGTGCAGCGTTTTTGCGTACGGACCATGAGGGAGCAGTGGTGGTCACCTCTTTGGCTTCAGGGTTGCATATGAACACAGAGCGGCGGCAGCGAGCACGCTACTGGCAAAATCCGATAGGTTTTTATCGATAAAGGGTAATTCCTAGGTGTGTGTTTTTTTCAGTGCGGTACAGTGGAATAAAGCCCAAAAGGCGAATCCAATAAACACAACAAAAGTTGAAATTTCCACAAGATCTTTCACGAGGTAGCGATGAGACAAAGCCCTTCTTTACACCTTCGGGTGCCGGAGCCTCCTGCGCGTCCAGGCACACCTTCGGATTTCTCTTATTTACGCCTGCAGCCAGCTGGCGCAGCGCCCCGCCCCGATCCTTTAACGCCTTTTGCTGAGCTGCCCGACTTGTCACAGGGCTTAGTGCGCGTGTTAGACGATGAGGGGCAAGCCATAGGGCCGTGGGCTTTGCATACCGAGCCCGATTTGCTTTTACATGGCTTAAAAACCATGGTGCTAGTTCGAGCCTTTGATGCACGCATGTTCCATGCGCAAAGACAAAAAAAACTCACCTTTTACACTCAGTCTTATGGTGAGGAAGCCATCAGCACCGCACAAACTTTGATGTTGCAGCCGGGAGATATGCAGTTTCCCTCTTATCGCCAGCTAGGTATTTTGTTAGCGCAACATATGCCTTTAAGCGATTTAATGTGTCAGCTTTATTCCAATAGCTGCGATCCGCTTAAAGGGCGTCAGTTACCGGTGTTGTACTCCTATAAGGATTATGGCTTTTATTCACTTTCAGGAAACTTGGCAACCCGTTTTCTTACAGGGGTGGGGTGGGCCATGGCATCGGCAATTAAGGGCGATACAAAAATCGCCGCCTCCTGGATTGGGGATGGCGCGACCGCAGAGGGTGACTTTCATACGGCCCTTTTATTTGCTCAAGTCTACAATGCCCCTGTGATTCTTAATGTGGTGAATAATCAATGGGCCATCTCCACTTTTCAAGCCATCGCAGGAGGAATGGATAATACATTTGCTGCTCGAGGCGTAGGCATGGGGTTGGCGGCTTTACGGGTCGATGGCAATGACTTTTTGGCTTGTTTGGCAGCTTCAGCTTGGGCCGCAGAACGCGCGCGTCATAATGGGGGGCCCACTTTAATTGAATGGGTGACCTATAGAGCAGGCCCTCATTCCAGCTCTGATGATCCGTCCAAATACCGTCCGAATGATGAGTGGCAGCATTTTCCTTTAGGTTGTCCTATTCAGCGTTTAAAGACCTATTTAGTGCAGCAGGGTCACTGGTCCGAGGAGCAGCATCAGGCGCTGCTTAAAGACGCAGAGCAACAAGTGTTGGAGGCACAAAAACAGGCCGAGGCGATGGGCGGAACCATGCAAGAGGCGCACAAAAAACACGCTATGGCGATGTTTGATGACGTTTATTTTGAGAAACCCTGGCATTTACAGCAACAGGAGCAACAGTTCAGGGAGGGCTTATGACGACACAATCACTTAGTATGCTGCAAGCTATTCGTTCAGCCCTTGATATTATGATGCAGCGAGATGCGAATATGGTGCTGTATGGTCAGGATGTTGGCTATTTTGGTGGGGTGTTTAGGGCCACAGAGGGGCTACAGGCCAAATACGGAAAGCAACGGGTTTTTGATGCGCCCATTTCAGAAAGCGGTATTGTTGGCACCGCAGTAGGGATGGCAGCGTATGGCTTAACACCCGTGGTGGAAATTCAGTTTGGTGATTATTTTTACCCCGCCATGGATCAAATTGTTTCTGAGTTGTCTCGTATTCGTTATCGATCAGTGAATGATTTCACTGCTCCCGTGACAATTAGGATGCCCGTCGGAGGGGGAATCTATGGTGGACAAACCCACAGTCAAAGCCCAGAGGCTATTTTTACCCATATTGCTGGGCTGCGTACGGTTATGCCATCTAATCCCTTGGAAGCTAAAGGGTTGTTGATCGCTGCCATTGAGTCCCCTGACCCCGTCATTTTTTTAGAGCCCAAGCGGCTTTATAACGGCCCTTTTGATGGGTATCATGAGCGCGCGTTACAGTCATGGCGTGATCACCCTTTAGCACAGGTTCCAGAAGGCTATTACCACACTAAACTAGACCAAGCTGCGGTTCGACGAGAAGGGCAGGCTCTGACGGTATTGGCTTATGGCACGATGGTACATGTGGCTTTGGCTGCGGCCGAAGAGGCTCAGATTGACGCAGAGATTATAGATTTACGCACTATTTGGCCAGTGGATATAGCGACGATTACTGAGTCGGTGCAAAAAACAGGGCGTTGTGTGATTTTACACGAAGCCACCCGCACATCCGGCTTTGGCGCGGAACTTAGTGCTTTGGTCCAGGAGCATTGTTTTTATTTTTTAGAAGCCCCTATTGTGCGTGTAACGGGCTGGGATACACCCTATCCACATGCGCATGAATGGGATTATTTTCCAGGGCCTCAGCGTGTTATTGCGGCTTATCAATCTGTGATGAAGGAGATATAACCATGTCAAACTACAGTATTAAAATTCCTGACATTGGCGAAGGCATCACAGAGGTCGAGTTGGTTGAATGGTTTGTGGGGGTGGGGGACAAGGTGACAGAAGATCAAAATGTCGCCAGTGTCATGACGGATAAGGTCTCGGTAGAGATCACCTCTCCAGTCACTGGAGAGGTGATCCATTTAGATGGCGCTCCCGGGGATTTATTAGCGGTGGGGGCGGATCTTGTGCAGATCGCCTTGTCGACAGAAACGGTGGCAACAGCGTCAACTGTTGAAACAGGGCAGGCATCTTCAAAGGGGGGGCATGTGGAGACAGCAACATCAGTATCAGACTCTGAATCAGAATCCCCTGAGGCAATTACAACGACACCCGCATTTGTCCCTGCCACAACCCCCCATGAACGTTTGCTGCAGACCGTGCAAGCTTCGCCTGCTGTGCGTAAGCGAGCAGCGGAGTTGTCGGTGGATTTGGTCGCCTTGGCACAGCGGTTAGGTAAAACGCGCATACATCACGCAGACCTTGATCAACATTTGGTTGGTTTTGCTGAACAAAAGAGTAGCTTAGCTCGCGAGAAACACGATTCGGTCACCACGGTGCCTGTGCGTGGGTTGCGTCGACAGATTGCGAAAAAAATGCTGGAGTCCACACAAAACATCCCGCATTTTACCTATGTGGAAAGTATTGATGTGACGGCTTTAGAGCAATGGCGTCAGCAGCTTAATCAGCAATGGGAGCAAAGCCGCGGACGTTTAACTTTGTTGCCGTTTTTGATTCGTGCTATGTGTTTGGCCCTAAAAAAACACCCACATTTAAATGCTCGTTATGATGAAAAAACGCAGCAACTACAACAATATGAGGCAATACACGTTGCCGTGGCCACTCAAACCGATCAAGGGCTGATGGTCCCGGTATTGGAGTTTGCGCAACATCTGGATTTTTGGCAAATGGCAGCGCAGATCCGCGACTTGGCGCAGCAAGCACAACAAGGACAGCAGTCTTTGGCGGCTAAGTCCACAATAACGATTAGCAGTTTGGGGGCGTTGGGGGGCGTGATGGCAACACCCATTATCAATGCGCCAGAGGTCGCCATCATTGGAGTAAACCGACAGATGCAACAGCCGGTTGTGGTAGAGGGACAGATACAAATCCGTA
>JAAYRP010000271.1 GCA_012518715.1 Alcaligenaceae bacterium
AACCTAGTGTTAACCTATATTACAGCGCGCTAGCTGAAAAGGAATCGCCTGCTTAACCGTAACGGGTTTATGATCAGCGCCATGACGAGAAAACCGTACTAAAATCACGTATTTATTTGCACTCATGTCGGGATAGACCCCATATTGCTCATCGACCCAAACTCGTAACAATTGAAAAGTTTTTCCGCCCAGCATTTCTTGATAAGCACCCGCTTCTGCTACCTGCTGCACGCGATCCCCCGCCCCACGCAAAATACGTAAAATAAGATCCAATGCCTGATACAAGGGCATAAAAGACTGCGTCCACGCTTGAATATCGGCCTGACGATGCTCTGGGCTCAGCATTTGCCAACTATAAAAAGAAGGGATATCAACCTGAGAGGCCCCTCCAGGAACAGCTAATCGCCCGCGTATGCTGCATAACCACTCATTATCACGCAAGTCCTGAGCGATCCGACCTTGCGCTGATAACCCCTGAACAATGCGCGCAATCTCATTTAACGTACTTTCTAAAACATCCAAAGAGACCTGCGGGTGCTCACGCAATGCATTAAGCGCCACACGCTGGCGCTCTAAATCTTGTAATACCATCCCACGCAAATCGGTACGTTCAGTGACATCAAGCAGATCAAACAAGGTCGCTATCGCCACCTGATGTAAATAAGGGTCTGGGCCTTGGGTAAAGTAAAAAAGGCGCTTGAATAAAGATTCAATACGCAGAAAAGTCCGTACTCGTTCGTTACAGGGGTACTCGTACAAAATCACGTAATAAAAACCCTAAATGATTCAACCAATTATTGAGAGGCTGTTACTTTTTTGCCTACTCACACCATTTTGCGTGCATTTGCTGCACCTGCACATTTAACTGCTCAATAGAGGTGGTCCCGTCGTTGACGATGACATCATCAGCATGCGCTAGCCTTTGTTGGCGAGAGGCTTGAACCTCCATGATACGCTGGACTTGAGAGGCTGTCAGCCCGCTGCGCTGCATCACACGTTCGATTTGTGTTGGCTCATCACAATCCACGACACAAACCCTATCCACATATTGAAGCCATGTGCCAGACTCAACCAGCAATGGCACAACCACAACAACATAACACCCTTGAGCTTGCTGCACCTTTCTAAATGTAAAGTCTCGAATCAAAGGGTGCAAAATAGCTTGTAGCTTCTCGCGCTGATCTGGCTGCTGAAAGACGAGTTCGCGCATACGCGCTCTATCCATAGCGCCCTCTGCCGTTATGTATGCACTGCCAAACTGCTGGCGAATGGCAGGTATCGCAGCACCATCTGGAGCTGTTAGCTGATGCGCCACCACATCGGTGTCCACGATGGCTGCACCATGCTTTTGTAAAAGATCCGCCACAAAAGACTTACCCGAACCAATCCCACCGGTTAACCCTATTTTCAACATATTTTGATCACCTAGAAGAGTCGGCTATCAGGAAGTAACCACACCAAAAAAGCGGCCGCAACCAAATAGGGACCAAATGCACACTGCCCTGTGGGCCAACACGTTTTTTGCCAAATTATCTGTATGATAAAACAAAAAAGCGCCGCCCAAAACCATAACACCCCCAGCGTACCTAGCCCTAGCCAGGCAGATAGTGCCACCAGTAATTTAACATCACCGTGCCCCATGACTGGATGTTTAAAACAAAAAATGCAAAAAGCGTTCAAGGTCCGCAAAAATACATAACTGCCCAGCACCCCCCACAACGCCAGTGTTACTACTTGCTCCGAAATGAGCAGTTGATAAAGGAGCCCTATCCACAATAAAAGCTGGGTTAATACATCTGGCAATAGCCTACAGAGTGCATCGATACGTGCTAAACATAGCAAACACCCAAGCCATACACTCATCATTACTACGTTTAAGTCTGGCTGAGTTGGTAGCCATGGCCAATAAAGAGTAGAGACTGCTAGTCCCATCCCAAATAATCCTGCCGTGCCCACACGCCATACTAAGGCATAAGATGAGCGCTGCAGGAAACCATGCCGTACACTCATCCACCACAAGGACTCGTCAGCCGTCTGCCCTAAATGCACTCGTTGTGCATAAAATGGGAGCGCATCCAAATACACACGACTTATGACGGCTGCGCTCAGCCCAATATATAATGCCCATAAATACATCATGCCCGCTTTCGCCTCAAAAGGAGCTGTCTATGCATAAAAAATCACTTTTACGCCTGTGGTTACCCCTCTGTACACTCACTGCCGCCGCTATTTTGGCGGGTTGCGCCCAAAACCCTGTAACGAACAGCCCACGTGGTAGCCTAACCGAAGCTCAAGACCACGCCCGCGGAGGTCGCGATAAAGCTAAAGCAACGTCACAAGTCAACTTTGGCCTAAATCAACCCCTTAGCCAAAACAAAGCTGACGGTCTTGCATCAGGGCAAATCCGTGAACTCCTAGAGCCGCGAACCTTTTTA
>JAAYRP010000272.1 GCA_012518715.1 Alcaligenaceae bacterium
ACAGGCCAACGCGCATCGACAATACTATTTTCAGGCGCTATCACTTCAAACACGCGATAAAAGCCGCTATTTAGGGGCAAGTCAGGGAAAAAGGTTTTCATCCCAGCCACCACAGCAGAAAAAGTCGAGCCAAAGGCCGAGTTATAAATGGAGCCAATGGTCGGATGACTGCCACTAAAATCATAAATGGCACGATCACCTTGAATGGTGAGCTTCACTTTAATAGGAATCATGCCCTCCCCCGAAAGCGGATCACAATCAATAAAATCTTGTGTCTCCCACTCACCATCCGGTAAAGCCGCCAATCGCTGTCGGACTGCTTTTTCTACGTAGTCTTGGACGGCACCCATGCCCTCGATCACCGTCTCAACGCCATACTTCTCACTTAAACGAATCATTTCACGCTCGCAAACCTGAGTTGCCTGAGCTTGCGCATGAATGTCTCCAATAATCGAAGCAGGATCACGAGTATTCGAAGCAATGAGCTGTGCCACATCTTTACAAAACTGCCCTTTAGCAAATAAACGCACTGGTGTAATACGTAGCCCCTCTTTAAACATCTCTCTTGCCGTGACATCGAATGAACCAGGCACACTTCCCCCTACGTCCGACCAATGCCCATTTGACTGGCTAAAACCCAATAACGTGTCTTGTACAAAGATAGGCCGAATCAAACGCACATCATTAAAATGGGTACCGCCTGCATAGGGATCGTTAATTGCGTACACGTCTCCTGGATGAATATCTTTTTCAAAGGCTTCAATCACGGCCTTACATGTGAAATGCAGCGTGCCTACATGTACCGCAATATCTTGATTTCCCTGAGCCACTGAGTTTCCCTGCGCATCATGTAAACCACTCGAAAAATCTCGGTTATAGATAACAAAGGAATAGCAGGTGCGCAAAATCTGCTCAGCCATTTGATCTACACTCGTAATAAACGAGTTTTTCAACACCTCAAAAGTTACCGGATCAAGCGATTTACGTGGTGGTTGCGTCGTCATTACACACCCCCTATAAACGGATAATAATGTTGAGATAAGTATCAATTTCGGCTCGGCTCTGCGGTGGAACCACAACCGTCGAGTCTAGCTGCTCAATCACGGCAGGACCGTCTAGTACTAGTCCTGCCGGCAAATCAGAACGATGATAAACAGGGGTTTCCACTGCACCCACATCAGAAAACCACACCTGACGCTGATATATTGGCTCGGGTATGCGTCCCGTTGGCTCATGCTCTGGCAACTGAGCCTGCGGGACTAAACCCACCGCTTTGAGATTTAATCTAAATAAACTGACCGGAGCATCCTCCCGTTTATAGTTATATTCCCGTAAATGCTCTTGATTAAAAATAGCTATTAGCTCTGTTAGGTCGGTCACAGGCCGTGGGGCCGGTATGGCTAAAGAACGCCATTGTCCTTGATACATCATGTCTATTGTGCGCTCTAATACCATCTGCTCATGGGCCACACCTTCGTGCGCCAAATGCTCGATGGCGGTTTGTTCTAAGCGCATAAAAGCCGCCTCTAGCTCTTGTATATCCACCTCGCTGGCTTCTTTGATATAGCTTTCAGAAAAATCATGTTGTACATTCACCAGCAAGCAGCCTAAAGCAGAAGCCACTCCTGGGTTAGGGGGAACAATCACCGCGGGAATAGATAGCTCACGCGCAATGGCGACCCCATGTAGCGCCCCCGCGCCACCAAACGACACCAAGGCAAAGTCTCGCGGGTCATAACCTCGGCTGATCGACAGTAACCGAACGGCATCTGCCATATTGGCATTTGCCACATCAATAATAGCTTGAGCGGCCTCCTGCACGGATAAGCCAAAAGGCGTGGCTACTCCTGCTTGCACCGCCTCAAACGCTAGCTCTGGCTGTAAGGTCACCTGCCCACCAGCCAACCGAGTCCCTAATCGGCCTAAAACCACATTGGCATCGGTATTCGTTGGCTGTGTATTACCATTGCCATAACAAGCCGGCCCTGGATTTGCTCCAGCAGACTGTGGGCCGTTACGTAAAGAACCGACCTCATCTCGCCACGCTAACGACCCACCACCTGCACCAATGGTTAATACCTCGATACTGGAAAAACGAATGGGATAACCAAACTCAATAAACCAGTCATTGGTAATCCGCGACTGCCCGTCATAAGCCAATGACACATCCGTTGAAGTCCCTCCCATATCCAGCCCAATGGAGTTTTTAAAACCACACAACATAGCAATATGGCGACTTGCAATCGCTCCCGCTGCAATACCTGAGCCTGCCAAACGCGCTGAATACTGCTCTACCGCATCGGTGGTCATCACACCACCGCCACTATGCAGCAGCAACAAATCACTTTCGTAGCCACGACGCTTGAGCTCTTGACCTAACTGTTTGGTATAGCTAACCACAACCGGACTTAATGCCGCATTCATCACTGTTGTAGAAAAGCGCTCATGCTCAAAAATCTCAGGCATCACCTCAGAAGAAATAGACACGGGCACTTCAGGCAGCTCCTCGCGTAAAATGGCACGCATGGCGCGTTCATTTTCTGGATTCATATACGCATTCATAAAACAAACCGCGATGGCTTCTACACCTCTACGTTTCAGAATACGAGCCACCTGACGCGCTTGCTCTTTATTCAAAGGCGTGACCACCTGCCCCTGCGCGTCAATACGTTCAGTCACGGCGAGTCGATCACGACGCGGCACATGCGGCGGAGCCACATCCTTATAAATATCCCAAAGGTCCTCTTTATTGGCTCGTCGAATCTCTATCACATCCCTAAAGCCTTCGGTACAAATCATGGCAGTTCGCGGCAAGCGACGAGTAATTAATGCATTCGTCGCTACCGTCGTACCATGAGAAAATAACGACACGCGACTTAGGTCTGCGCCAACCTTATCGACAGCGTTCAAAATGCCCTCGATAGGATTCGTCGTCGAAGAAGTTTTTTCGATGGTAATCGCTCCCGTGTGTTCATCCATGACACAAATATCTGTAAAGGTTCCACCTACATCCACCGCCACTCGAATATGTCTCATCCCAAACTCCTCATTGCTTAAGACAACAGCTGCCCCTACCCATTTAAAGGCATATCTAAAAAGCGAAACGCCACTAGTGATTGGTTTTTACAATAAATTGACGGTGACTTTGCTCGCGCTGCTGTGCTTGCTCGCGATAATATGCCCTCGCCTCTGTGGGAGTACGCCCAAAATAATTTTTATA
>JAAYRP010000043.1 GCA_012518715.1 Alcaligenaceae bacterium
GTCATATAGTAAACACCTATTGGCTGCCAAAGCTGCGTCAATTAAAACCAAAGTTGGTGTTCTTTTCTGCCGGCTTTGATGCTCATGAAGCTGATGATATGGCGCAACTACAGCTTAGTGATGAAGATTTTGCTTGGATTACCCAACAGGTTATGCAAGCAACCGCTTCCAGCGCTCAGGGTCGTGCTATCAGTGTACTTGAGGGGGGGTACGATTTATCCTCTCTGGCTCGTAGTGTGCAGCAGCACATTCAGGCGTTAGCAGGCCTGAAAAACGAATAGGTTTTTTATTTATGCTTAGGGCATAATATTTTATTGCTTTGCACAATCTATTAATTAGCTAAATTGGAGATAACCTGATGAAGGTTTTAGTGCCCGTGAAACGTGTAGTTGACCATAACGTCAAGGTGCGCGTGAAATCAGATCAAACAGGGGTGGATATTGCGAACGTCAAAATGTCTATGAACCCCTTTGATGAAATTGCAGTGGAAGAAGCCATTCGTCTTAAAGAAAAAGGGGTCGCGACAGAGGTCGTGGCGGTATCTTGCGGTGAAAAACCATGCCAAGAAACCTTACGTACTGCGATGGCGATTGGAGCAGATCGTTCGGTTCAGGTAGAAACCGATGCGGATCTACAGCCTTTGGCGGTAGCTAAGCTTTTAAAAGCGGTGGTAGACAAAGAGCAGCCTCAATTGGTGATTTTAGGTAAGCAAGCGATTGATGATGATGCGAACCAAACCGGACAAATGCTGGCTGCCCTATTAGACTGGCCCCAAGCTACCTTTGCTAGCCAGATTGAAATCGACGGCACTACTCTTAAAGTCACACGCGAGGTCGACGGCGGATTAGAAACCTTATCAATGTCTTTGCCTGCTGTGGTGACGACGGACTTGCGCTTGAATGAGCCTCGTTACGTAACTTTGCCAAACATCATGAAGGCAAAGAAAAAAACCATTGATGTGTTGTCTCCCGATGAGCTGGGGGTTGACGTAACGCCACGCATCCAAACGTTGAAAGTAACTGAGCCTGCCCCACGAGCTGCTGGCGAAATAGTTGCGGATGTGGCCACACTCATTGATAAACTAAAAAACGAAGCAAAGGTGATTTAAATGTCGATTTTAGTGATTGCAGAACACGATAATACCGAGCTCAAAAGCGCAACCTTAAATACTATTGCCGCGGCTAAGCAGTTAGGGCAGGACATTCACCTTTTAGTAGCTGGGAACCAAGCCTCTGCGGTGGCTCAGGCAGCTGCGCAAATTGATGGTGTGGCAAAAGTACTATTGGCGGATGCAGAGCCATTAGCCAATGGCTTAGCCGAGAACGTGGCTGCACAAGTTTTAGCTTTGGCTGATAGTTATCGTTATATTTTATTTGCGGCAACAGCAGCCGGTAAAAACGTCGCACCTCGGGTAGCGGCTAAACTGGACGTGGCACAGATCTCCGATATTTTATCGGTAGAATCAGCCGATACGTTTACACGCCCTATTTATGCTGGTAATGCGATTGCGACCGTGCAATGTGCCGACGCTAAGCTTGTGTTAACCGTGCGTCCTACCGCTTTTGATGCGGTGCAAGCAACGGGTGGCAGTGCCCCAATAGAAAATATTGATGCGGTGGCAGACAGTGGTAAAACCACTTTTGTAGAACGTCAGATTGCACAAAGTGATCGCCCTGATTTGGCCGATGCTACTGTGGTGGTTTCAGGTGGGCGTGGTTTAGGCAGCAAAGAAAATTTTGCCTTAATTGATGCCTTAGCAGATAAGCTAGGGGCTGCGGTAGGGGCCTCACGCGCAGCAGTTGACGCGGGTTATGCACCTAACGATTGGCAGGTTGGCCAAACCGGTAAGATTGTGGCGCCACAGCTTTATATTGCAGTGGGTATTTCAGGAGCGATTCAGCACTTAGCTGGGATGAAAGACTCGAAAGTGATTGTAGCGATTAACAAAGATCCTGAAGCACCTATCTTCAGCGTAGCTGATTACGGTTTAGTGGCAGACTTATTCGAAGTACTCCCTGAGCTAACACAAGCGCTATAAAAAATTAAGCCTGTAGAGATATTCTGCAGGCTTTTTTAATAACTGGTTATTTCGGTGGAGAGATTATATGAGCTATCGTATTCCACGTTCTGATATTCATTTTTTGCTTGAGCATATTATTGATACCCCAGCATTATTGGCATTGCCCGGTCATGAAGAGTTATCGTTAGACTTGCTCCAAGCCGTCTTAGACGAGGGGGCACGATTCATTGAGCAAGAGGTTGTGCCACTCAATCCGGTTTCAGATCGTGAGCCGGCTGTCCTGAATCAGGGGCAGGTAACGACGACACCAGGGTTCAAGGAAACCTTTGCGGCATTTGCGCAAGCTGGTTGGCAGGGCTTACAGCATGAAGAGGCCATTGGCGGTCAGGGCTTACCTAAGCTGATTGGGGCAATATTTGGTGAAAACATGAATGCGGGGTGTGCCTCGTTTGCCTTATGTTCTTTACTGACAGACTCAGTGATTGAAACTTTATCGCAAGCGGGAACACCTGAACAAAAAGCATGTTATTTGCCACCTATGCTAGAAGGTCGCTGGACTGGCACAATGAACCTGACCGAAGCTCAAGCAGGTTCAGATTTATCACTAGTGAAATGCATGGCCACACCACAGGCAGACGGGTCTTATCGTCTTCAAGGGGAAAAAATATTTATTTCCTATGGTGAGCATGATTTAGCAGAAAATATTTTACATTTAGTGTTAGCGCGTACGCCGAATGCTCCAGAAGGGATTCGGGGGTTGTCACTGTTTTTAGTGCCCAAGTACCTAGCTCACGCCCAAGGTGATTACGCGCAGGGTAGCCGTAATGATGTGTACTGCGCTTCGTTAGAGCATAAGCTAGGGCTACATGGTAGCCCCACAGCAGTAATGCTGTATGGTGACAACAAGGGCGAGGTAGGGGCTGGAGCCATTGGGTATTTAATAGGTGAGCTTAATCGCGGCTTAGAGTACATGTTTATCACCATGAACGCCGCCCGTTATGCCGTGGCCCTACAAGGGCTGGCTATCGCAGATCGCGCTTGGTATAGCGCGCAAGCGTATGCGGCAGAACGCAAGCAGGGTGCAGATTTAAATAAAAAATATCCCGCGCCTGCCCCTATTTACCATCATCCTGATGTGGAGCGGATGCTACAAACGATGCGAGCCCTAACCGAAGCTACACGAGCTTTTACGTATTATGCGGCTTGGTTAAAAGATATGGCTCTGAAAGCGCCTGATGCATCATTACGCCAGCACTACCAAACGCGTTATGAGTTTTTTGTACCAATTACCAAAGGCTTCGCCACGGAAATGGTCAAAGAGGTCACCTCACTAGGTATACAGGTTCATGGTGGGATGGGCTTTATTGAAGAAACCGGTGTGGCTCAGTATATGCGTGATGCACGCGTGTTTTCTATTTACGAGGGCACCACGGCAATTCAAGCTAATGATCTAATTGGACGTAAGTTGGTGCGTGATACGGGGGAAACAGCGTTAGCTCTATTGGCCGAAGTGCAAAGCACGGTAGAGCAGCTGCGGACCCATACAGAAGATGAGGCCTTACAGTATATAGCAGAACGCCTAGATCAAGCATGCTCAGCTTATGCACAAGCAGTTCAGTACATCAATCAGTGGCATCAAGACAAACAAGCACGTGCTGTTTATTTTGGTAGCGTGCCTTTTTTGATGCTGGCCGGTACAGTATTAGGTGGATGGAAAATGGCTAAATCTGCGTTGGCTTGTGCAGGCCAAGAGAATGAGTTTTCGACGCAAAAGCGTAGTACTGCGGTTTGCTACGCTACTTATGTTTTACCGCGAGCGCAGGCGCATGTTCAAGCCATTGCGGGTAGTAAAGTGATGGATACCTATTCTTTATATTCTTAATAACTAATGTTTTTTGTTTTGAGGCCTTTGTTTTTATTTAAAGCAAAGGCTTTTTTGTTGTGGATTGGCTGCATAAGCTCTTGCTAAAATAGCTGTATGGATATACAGTATATTCAGTTAATTTGCTTAGCAGGAGACACTATGCGCTCAACCTCTTTTGCCCATTACGTGATTCGTTGTCAAGCCAATCCTTGGCTTGCTCAAAAAAGCACCTTAGACATGTACAAACGTTATCAGCGTCTAAAATTGCGCCCACGTTGGCTCAACCGTTTGTTGTTGTGGCATTAAATCACTTTGCTTCTCTTTTTCTTTCTTTTACTGGGTTTTTAGTGCTAAAATAGCTGGTTCATCCTCTGTCGGGCGTTATTTAACAACAAAGGCCCGTATAAGATGCTTTTTGGAGCTTATTGTGAATATTATTGATATCCTCGAACAGGAAGAAATCCAGCGCCTAACCGAAGGCAAAACCCTTCCTGAATTCAACCCCGGTGATACCGTTGTGGTTAACGTAAACGTTGTTGAAGGTACACGTAAACGCGTACAGGCTTACGAGGGCGTGGTAATTGCTAAACGCAATCGTGGTCTAAACTCTTCTTTTATCGTTCGTAAAATTTCTTCTGGCGAAGCGGTTGAGCGTACTTTCCAATTGTACTCTCCTCAAATCGCTAGTATCGAAGTCAAACGCCGTGGTGCGGTTCGTCGTGCTAAACTGTACTACTTACGTAACCGTTCGGGTAAAGCAGCTCGCATTAAAGAAAAATTGGTACGTAAAAACGTGGCAAACTAATTGCTGCGACTGCTCTAAAAAGACACCCGAATGGGTGTCTTTTTTTATTGTACAGAGTATGCCTAGATCTAAATCATTGACTGATCTAGCCGCCATAGAAGCGGCCCGTCTCGGGTTTAACCCCCAGACGCAACCTTTAATTACTATTCCCACTTTGCCGGGTATCGACCAATCATATTTACAGCCAGACTTTATCGAGGCCGCTTTTACGCAACCGGTACAGTGGGGGGTAGAGCCTTTATTTGCTGATCTGTTTATTCCAGATTTTTCCCAGTTTCCACAAGCCATTCGTTAAGCCGTTTGTTTGCCGTTGGTATCGCGTCCTACTGGACTACATATGTTGTTAACGCGCCGCGCAGGGCATTTGCTAAGTCATGCAGGGCAGGTATGTTTTCCTGGGGGGCGGGTCGAGCCCGAGGATCCGGATGCGATTTACGCTGCTTTGCGCGAAACCCACGAAGAGGTCGGTATAGAGCCTTCTTATATAAAAACCTTGGGGCAACAGCCGATTTTTATTACGACGACAAAATATGCTATGTTGCCGGTGGTGGGGTTGGTGCAAGATGGTTTTGCTGTGCAACCAGACCCCGCCGAGGTCGCCGAGGTGTTCGAGGTGCCATTATCCGTATTAATGAACCCGGCAAATCATCGCTTACATCATTTACCGGGGA
>JAAYRP010000273.1 GCA_012518715.1 Alcaligenaceae bacterium
GCCGGCGTTGCGATGACAGGCTGTTTAGTTATGTCTAGGTCTTGCCCTGCTTGGTGCGAGCGAGCGGGGGCATAGGCGCTATCTAAAGGTAAGGTGTGTTCTGCCGAGCCAAGGGGTGAGTGACGAAGGTTTGGGTTTAGTGCCAATGCATCATCTATTTGTGCATCACGAGCCGGATTTATCGTTGTGAAACGGTCTTGCCCCGTTGTTTTTGAGATTAAGCTGTGGGTTTGCAGGCTTTTGGATTCATTTGCGATAAATAAAGCAGATTGAATAAAAGCCTGTTTGTCTTGGGTAGAGGCTTCGGTGCTTAGGGCATGAGCGCCACTAGGCAGTGTAGCCGAGTGGGTGCGGGGTGCTGTTGTCGCAAAATGAGCGGCGATTTGTTCTTGAAGCGTGGTATTGATACCAAGCTGTTTTAGACTCTGAAGTAGCTGCTGTTGTTCTTGGGGTGATAGCGCCTGTAACCACTGTAGTAGCTGGGGATCGAGACCATCATTTTGCTGTTGCAAGATATCAGCAAACGCGGAGCTTTGATCCGCTCCCTTTTTAGACAGCAAAGCCCCTAAGCCTGTTGCACTGGTGGGTTGAGAAAGAGCAGTCAGCAAAAGTGCGTTCATGAATAAACTCGATTAGTTGGTGTGATGAAGTCGGTAATGCATCGCAGCGGAGAGCTCATCATTGATCCGTTGCTCTTGGCGCTGTCGGTGTTGTGCCTGCTCTGTGTCGCGCCGGTCTTGCAGGGCTTGATAAGCATTTAAACGTTGTTTAGCGGCAAACCATTGTTGCTGTTGAGCCGCTATTTTTTGATCAATATGTTCCAGTAGACTATTTTGCTGTGTGATGGCCTGATCTAAAGTGCCGATAAAACGGTAAAAATTATGATAGTTCGACATGGACACCCCATTTTGACTGGCTTGGAGCAGGCGATTGCTATAGTCTTCGCGGTATTGGCGCAGAGCATTGAGCTGTTGATCCGCTTGTTGACGTTCACCGTTTAGCTTTTGTAAGCGTTGGGTTTGTTGTTCAATGTTATTTTCAGCTAGGTCAATTAAACTTTTTAAAGAGGTATTAGCCATGTGTGTTTGCCTCGAGGATGGCTTTGAGTTCGTTAAAGGCCTGGTCAAAGCTAACAGGGGTGTCTACTCCTTGGCGTAAGTAGCTTTCCAGCCAAGGGTAGCGTTCAATGGCGTCATCAATGGTGGGGTCTGTGCCGCGTTGGTAAGCGCCCACTGCAATTAAATCGCGATTACGCTGATAAGTAGACATGATCTGCTTAAAACGATGTACCAGCTGAATATGTTCGGGGCTGACCACTGCGGACATCACCCGCGAAATGGATGCCTCAACATCAATGGCTGGGTAATGACCGCTATCTGCAAGGCGGCGTGATAACACCACGTGTCCATCTAAGATAGCACGTGCCGCATCGGCAATGGGGTCTTGTTGGTCATCGCCTTCGGTGAGCACCGTATAAAAAGCCGTGATTGAGCCAGCAGCTGCGCCGTTTTCGGTTTGGGCTCCGTTACCGGCGCGCTCTACCAAAGCGGGTAGTTTATTAAACACCGAAGGGGGGTAGCCTTTAGTGGCTGGGGGTTCGCCCACAGCAAGCGCGATTTCGCGTTGCGCCATGGCATAGCGGGTTAGGGAGTCCATGATAAGTAAAACATGACGCCCTTGATCCCGAAAATATTCAGCAATGCGTGTTGCATAGACCGCGCCTTGGAGACGTAGCAGCGGGGAGACATCCGCAGGGGCGGCAATGACCACAGAGCGCTTTAATCCCATTTCACCTAGGTTTTGTTCGATAAACTCTTTGACCTCGCGCCCACGTTCACCTATTAATCCTACCACAATGACATCAGCTTCGGTATAGCGCGCCATCATGCCTAATAACACACTTTTACCCACGCCGGAGCCAGCAAATAAACCCATGCGTTGTCCTCGGCCGACAGACAAAAGCCCATTGATAGCACGCACGCCCACATCCATGCTTTGAGTAATAGGCGTACGGTCTAAAGGATTGATGAAATCGGCATTTAAGCTGGCTTTGGGGCCAATGCTCAGGTCTCCAAAATGATCCAGCGCATTACCAGCGGCATCGACCACGCGCCCCAATAAATGGTCGCCAATAGGAAGCTGTTGGGCTAGGGCTGGGGGAGGGGGCGTTTGCACCTGTGCCTGTTTGTCTAAGGTGAGTGGTTTTTCTGTGACGGGTTCTACAGCAATCACCAGCGCCCCTGAGCGTAAGCCCATAATCTCTTGGTAGGGCATCAAATAGAGGACATCGCCCTCAAAGCCGACA
>JAAYRP010000274.1 GCA_012518715.1 Alcaligenaceae bacterium
AATTTTGACGCCTATTGTGATGGCGATGTTAATGGCAATGGGTTTTTCTGCGGCAGCAACATTGGCTTTTGTCATGGCCGCAGGCTTTATTGCAGATACCGCCAGTTTGCCATTGGTGGTGTCTAATTTGGTCAATATTGTCTCTGCGGATTACTTTTCTATTGGCTTTACGGATTATGCGGCGATTATGATGCCTGTTAATTTGGTGTCTGTTTTAGCAAGTCTGTGTGTATTGATTTTGTTTTTCAAGCGAGATATTCCTGCTACATATAGTTCGGCCAGTTTGTCAGAACCGTTGAAAGCGATTAAAGATCCAGTGACCTTTAAGGCGGGTTGGTTCGTTTTGATTCTATTACTGATTGGGTTTTTTGGATTAGAGCCTTTAGGTGTACCTGTTAGTGCCGTGGCAGCGATGGCAGCGGCATTGTTACTGGCGGTCGCTGCCCGTGGAAAGGTGATTAACATACATAAAGTCTTGCGAGGCGCACCCTGGCACATTGTTGTTTTTTCACTGGGTATGTACTTGGTTGTGTATGGCTTACGCAATGCCGGCTTAACGGATTACATTGCGTTGTTATTAAATACATTTGCAGAAGGCGGTATATGGGGAGCAGCTATCGGTACAGGAGTGCTGTCTGCTTTGTTGTCTTCCGTTATGAATAATATGCCCACCGTGCTAACGACCGCGCTATCTATAGATGCTTCCACGGCGACCGGTGCAGTGAAAGAGGCCATGGTGTATGCAAATGTGATTGGCAGTGATCTAGGGCCGAAATTTACCCCTATTGGCAGTCTGGCCACTTTGTTGTGGCTGCATGTGCTAGCGAAAAAAGGAACCACAATTAGTTGGGGCTATTACTTTAGAGTGGGGGTGGTTTTAACCACTCCGGTCTTATTAATTACTTTGGTGGCATTGGCTATACGTTTAGGTGCTTTGTCTTAGAGCAAAAGGTCGCTCAGGCGTTTAGGTAAGAGGATATGAAAGTGTTAAGTTTAAATTTACCAAATCTTGATGAGTCGTTATTAGAGCCCCCTGATTTAAATCGGTTATTTCCCAAAAAAATCACATTACATCCACCTCGTATTGTATTGCTCTATGGGTCTGTTCGAGAGCGTTCATACAGCCGTTTTGTAACGGAGGAAGCTGCCAAGATATTAAATAAGCTAGGCGCTGAGACTCGAGTTTTTGATCCTCGAGGTTTACCGCAGCCCGATGGGGCGACGGAAGATCACCCCAAGGTGAAGGAGTTACGGGATTTAGTGCTTTGGGCAGAGGGAATGGTGTGGACTTCCCCAGAGCGCCACGGGGCGATGACGAGTATTTTAAAAGCACAAATTGACTGGATTCCTTTGTCAATGGGCGCTGTGCGGCCTACTCAAGGTAAAACCTTAGCGGTGATGCAAGTGTCGGGGGGCTCACAGTCCTTTAATGCCGTCAACCAAATGCGAGTTTTAGGGCGTTGGATGCGGATGATCACCATTCCCAATCAGTCCTCTGTGGCTAAAGCATA
>JAAYRP010000044.1 GCA_012518715.1 Alcaligenaceae bacterium
ACGATTACTGTGCTTACCTTAGCGGCTGTAAATACGTTGGGTATTTCTGTGGATATTGGCACCGCATTGTTGTTAAGTGTTGTAGCGGCTATAGCGGCGTGTGGGGCTTCAGGGGTAGCAGGTGGATCATTGCTGCTCATTCCTTTAGCTGCAAGCTTGTTTGGTATGTCCAACGATGTGGCCATGCAGATTGTCGGTGTGGGTTTTATTATTGGCGTATTGCAGGACTCCGCAGAAACAGCACTGAACTCGTCGACCGACGTATTGTTTACCGCGGCGGCATCTATGCACCAAGACCAGCATGCGTAGGTTGAGTTTGATCTAAAAAAAGCGATGGGAGCAAATCCCCATCGCTTTTTTGTGCTTTAGAGCCAATGTTGCTCAAGCAAAGGGAAAATATCATCGGCGTGATTGGCTACCCAGTTGGCTTGCCACGAAGGAATAGCCGGATCAAAATGGCAGTAGCCATATGCCGCTATCATGGTTGTCATGCCAGCCGCTTTACCAGCGACGATATCCCGTTCGTCATCGCCGATATACACACACTGTTCTGGTGCTACGCCTGTACGCTCACAAGCTAAAAATAATGAGGCAGGATTCGGTTTTAGGTGGGGGGTACAATCGCCCCCTATGGTTACTGTACTACGCTCTAACAGGGCAAAATGACGCATGATAGGTAGGGTTAAACCCAGTGCTTTGTTGGTGACCACCCCCCAAGGGATACGGTGGGCATCAAGCTGTTGGATGAGCGATTCAACCCCTTCAAAAAGTTGACTATGAACAGTGGAGTTAGCTGCGTAGTGTTCCAAGAAAATTTGTTTTTGAGGCTCGAAATCGGGGTGCTCCATATCCAGATCAAGCGCTGCTTTTAACAACCCGCGCGCGCCCATAGAGGCGTAGGGGCGCAAGTACGCTAGAGGCAGAGGGGCTAAACCTTTTTCAAGACGCAGGTAGTTGGCACTATTAGCCAGGTCGGGTGCAGAGTCAACTAAGGTCCCATCAAAATCAAACAAAATCATTTTTGTATCCATGTGCTTAGGTAGAGATTTTTTGTGTGGCCATGAGGTAGTTAACGCTACCATCGTCACTGAGTCGATAATGTTTGCTTAGAGGATTGTATTCCAGCCCTTTGAGTTGATGCATGGTTAACCCCGCTTGGCGTGCAGAGCGAGCGAGCTCGCTGGGCTTGATGAACGACTCGTAGTGATGTGTGCCTTTTGGGACAAGATTTAATAAATATTCAGCGCCAATAATGGCAAATAAAAAAGACTTGGGGTTACGGTTTAGGGTGGAAAAGATCACCCAGCCATTGGGTTTTACCAAGCGCGCGCAGGCGTGCACAATAGAAGCTGGATTGGGAACATGCTCAAGCATTTCCATGCAGGTGACTACATCGAATTGCTCTGTATGCTGGGCGGCCATTTCTTCAGCGCTAATGTATTGGTAATTGACTTTGATGCCGGATTCCAAACTATGTAGGCGAGCTATTTTTAGCGATTTTTCAGCCAAATCTATTCCGGTGACGTCTGCACCGAGTTGAGCCATGGACTCAGCCAAAATGCCTCCGCCACAGCCCACATCAATCACTTTTTTTTGTTGTAGCCCGCCTACGGTGTCATTGATCCAGTTAAGACGTAAAGGATTGATGTCATGTAGGGGTTTAAATTCGCTGGTAGGGTCCCACCATTTCGAGGCCAAAGCACTGAATTTTTCAATTTCTGTTGGATCAACATTTACCGTAGACATAATACCGACCTATAAAATAATAAAGGCTCCTAGAAAGGAGCCTTTATTGTATCGTGTTACGCGAAACAGAGAATTACTGTTTACGGGAACCTACGATTTCGATCTCTACGCGACGGTTTTGGGCGCGGCCTTCGCGAGTAGCGTTAGTAGCTACAGGCTCTAGCTCACCTTTACCTTCGGTGTAGATACGGTCAGCAGGAACACCTTTAGATACCAAGTACTCTTTTACAGAGTTAGCGCGACGCTCAGACAATTTTTGGTTGTAAGCTTCGGGACCTGTGGAGTCGGTGTGACCGGTAGCGATCAAGGTTTCAAGTTCAATGCTGTTGGCTTGCTCAGCAACCTGATCTAGAACTTGACGACCTTCAGGCTTCAATGTGGCTTTGTCGAAATCAAAGAAAGTGTCAGCGTTTAGAACCACTTTGGTTGTAGTAGGAGCAACAACAGGGGCTTCTGGAGCTTGAGCTACAGGCACACCGTCACAACCTGCGATGCCGGTAGCGGGTGTCCAGAAGTTGTTGCGCCAGCACAATTCATTTGTGCCGTTTTTCCATACGTCGCCAAAAGAGTTTTGCCAGTTATTGACTTCACCGGTCTGTGCGGACACAGCACCAGTGGCTGTGGCTGCCGCAAAGGCGAGTGCAAGTGCGATTTTGGAGGGTTTATTCATGTTTCTCCTCGTTTGAGCTGATGCT
>JAAYRP010000275.1 GCA_012518715.1 Alcaligenaceae bacterium
AATGCAATTCAGCATCTATCCAACAATAGCAATAAGTCTCATTCTCAATAAGGCTTAATATTAATTTATATTAATGGCGCCAGTTTCTTAGCAAGTAAATCTAAAGCCTCTCTTCTTTCATTAAAGTAGTCATGACGGTTATAGATACCTTCTACGCCTTTAAGCTTATGGTTAAGACAGCGTTCTGCTACATGACCGGGTACCCCTAATGAGGCTAATAAACTTCTACAGGTGCGACGTAAGTCATGCACTGTAAAATGGCCTAAATCCCCCATTTTGTTTTCAGGCTGTACTTTTCTACCGGGCTCCCTACCAAAGAGTTTAGATATCGCTCGATTCAGCGTGTCCTTACCCATGTGAGGCATTTTGCTTGTTCTTCTGTTGGGGAAAACATAGTCGGAACCAAAGGCACGAACCTTAAGCTCGTTTAACCACTCAATGGCTAGGTCAGGTAAGGGGATATCAATAGCCACCCCGGATTTACTTCGCTCTTGAGGTAAGTACCAAACCTTTTCGTTTAAATCGAACTCATTCCACATGGCTTCAGTCAATTCACCCTTTCTAACGCCTAGCAATACCAAAAGAGAGCAGGCTAAGTAATTGTCGCGGGTGAAGCTATCGGCTTCGTTTCTAAACGTCTTAAAGGTAAAGACCATTCCCGTCAGCGAAGCGACCCGGCTCCCCCTTGATTCTTGTACTCACCGTTTTACTTGTAAGCGTTGCCATCATTCACCACCCCAAATGTACCCACCATTATACCCACCGATTTAACGTTGATAGCGGTGGGTGTCAGTTGAGTTGCATGGAGTGGGCATAAGCTTGTAAGTATTGATTTCAAAGGGTTTGTTGACTTCGGTTGAGCCCCGTAGACATCACTCAATATTCTGCGCCTGCTCTCTTAGCTGCTCAATCAACAATTTCAAATCAATCGCAGCTCGGGTGACCTCGATGGAGCCGGCCTTAGAGCCCAAGGTATTCGCTTCGCGGTTCATTTCTTGGAACAAGAAGTCCAAACGTTTACCTACACTGCCTTGGCGGGTGCGGGATTTTTGGTCGGCGCTGTGGCCTGTTGTCAAAATATGCGTGAGCTCTTTGATGTGGGAGCGTAAGCGCGTGATTTCTTCGGCCACATCAATACGTAGAGAAAAAAGTGAGGACTCTTGGGCAATGCGCGCCGAGAGTTCTTCACCACTGATTTGCGAAAAACCGTCTGGGCTGACTGCGGTCAAGGCCTCAGACAACCGGTGGGTGACTTTGTTTTGGTATTCTGCGAGCAGGGCAGGTAGATGGCTTTCTACTTCGTCAACTAACTCGGCCATTTGCTCAGCCACCTCGAGCATCACTTGAGCTAAACGCTCGCCTTCGCGCTGCTTGGCTTCGTCTAGGTCTTGTAAGGCAGAGCGTAGGTTTTGCTGAATAGCAGGCAACCAAGCGTCGTGATCCAACCCTTGTTCTTGGTGGTGCAGGGCGAGAACCTCGCTAAAACGTGGGGCGGGAATATCGGCAATGACGGCTCTAGCGGCTTGTAACTGGGCGGCCAACTGTTCCAATAAGGCGGGATGTAACTGGTCTTTTTCAGCATGAAAAGCGCGTTGAAAACTGACACGTAGTTCGACTTTTCCGCGTCTTAAGGATTGCCCCAGGATCTCTCGAATAGAGGCCTCGCTAAAACGGAGCTCTTCGGGTAGACGTAGGTGTAAATCAAGATAGCGGTTATTGACGCTACGAATTTCCATTTGTATAGCACCGAGATCTAACTCTGTGCGAGTATTGGCAAACGCCGTCATGCTGCGAATCATATTATTCCTTTGACTAAATATCCCAAGGCCTTATTGTAGGCTAGAGGCGCGCTCGTAGTACACTAGAGCTTTTAAGGGGGATAGTAAATATGGAAAAGCAACGCGCAGAGGGTCGTGACGTTAAACAGCTACGACCGGTCGAAATCCAAACCGGTTTTAGTAAATACGCCGAAGGTTCTGTACTGATCAAAATGGGTGAAACCCATGTGCTGTGTAATGCCAGCGTACTGGATAAGGTGCCTCCCTTTTTAAAAGGCAAAGAACAGGGCTGGGTCACGGCTGAATACGGCATGCTGCCTCGCTCTACGCATACACGCTCGGATCGCGAGGCGGCTCGAGGTAAACAAAGTGGACGCACACAAGAAATTCAACGTTTGATTGGACGCAGTCTGCGTGCGGTGTTTGATTTGTCCGCGTTGGGTGAGCGCACGATTCAAATTGACTGTGATGTGTTGCAAGCCGATGGCGGCACCCGTTGTGCCAGCATCACCGGAGCATGGGTGGCGGCGGCCTTGGCGGTTAACCGCTTACTTGAAGACGATTTGATCGAAAAAAATCCGATTATGGATCAGGTGGCTGCGGTGTCCGTGGGTATGGTAGAGGGTCAAACGCTGTTGGACCTGGATTACGAAGAAGATTTTAGCTGCGATGCCGATGTGAATATTGTAATGAACGGTGCCATGCATTTTGTCGAGGTCCAAGGGACTTCCGAGGGGCGTTGTTTTGATCGCAGTGAACTAAACACCCTATTGGATTATGCTCAGCAAGGCGTGGGCCAGTTGTTGGCTTTACAAAAAAGCGCCTTAGCGAGTGAAGGCATTCATTATTAATTACACCACTGAAAAGCGCTCTATTTATGCGAAAAATTGTACTTGCTTCCAATAATGCCGGTAAATTGGCTGAGTTCCAGTCCTTATTCGATGGTCTTAAACTTGAGGTTGTAGCTCAGGGACAGCTTGGCGTCACTGAGGCCGAGGAGCCTTTTGGCACCTTTGTGGAAAATGCGCTGGCTAAAGCACGTCATGCCAGTGCGGCAACAGGCTTGCCTGCGGTAGCGGACGATTCAGGCCTATGTGTGCAAGCCTTAGATGGGGCGCCTGGAGTGTACTCGGCGCGGTATGCGGCCATGAATGAGGCCGGGCAGGGCGATGCCGATAATAACGCCTATCTATTACAGCGTTTACAAGGGATAGAGAACCGCAGAGCGTGTTTTGTCTCGGTTTTGGTGTATGTGAACAGTCCTGATGACCCACGTCCCATTATTGCCGAAGGGCTTTGGTGGGGAGAGGTCGCTGATGCCGCTAAAGGGAACAACGGCTTTGGCTATGATCCCTTGTTTTTTGTGCCCAGCTTAGACTGTACCGCGGCGCAACTTTCGCCAGAACAAAAGAATCACTTTAGCCATCGTGCCCAAGCCCTCAAAATCTTGGTAAA
>JAAYRP010000276.1 GCA_012518715.1 Alcaligenaceae bacterium
GGTCCAAAATGGAGCCCTTTAACACTTTAACTTGCATAATGCGTTTTTCTCCTCGTATGATCTGCGCTATCAACGCGGACTTACAGCTACGGTACACCCATGACTAAAACTCTGATCATTGCCGAAAAACCTTCTGTTGCCCTGGACATTTCCCGTGCACTAGGAGGCTTTACCCGAGAAGGGGATTATTTTGAAAGCGAAAACTATGTATTGGCTTCTAGCATCGGCCACTTACTCAGTCTTGTCGCCCCCAACGATCCAGTCCGAGGCAAATGGAGTTTTACGCATCTGCCCGTTATCCCCCCACAGTTTGAACTTAGCCCATCAGACAAGAAGTCTACTGAAAGACTAAAACTGTTAGTCAAATTACTCAAGCGTAAAGACGTGGACAAAGTTATCAATGCTTGTGATGCTGGACGCGAGGGGGAGCTTATTTTCCGCTATATCATGCAGTATGCTAACGTCAATAAGCCTATTAAACGTCTCTGGCTGCGTTCCATGACGCGCGAAGCCATCCGTGAGGCTTTTAACCAGCTGCGTGATGACGAGGAGCTCAAACCACTAGAAGCCGCGGCTAGATCTCGTGCTGAAGCTGACTGGCTAGTCGGCATCAATGGTACGCGAGCTATGACCGCATTCAATAGTAAAGATGGTGGTTTTTTCAAAACCCCGGTGGGTCGTGTACAAACCCCAACCCTCACTATTGTTCATGAACGCGAAGAGGCTATTCGTCGTTTCACCCCTCGTGATTACTGGGAGGTACATGCTGACTTTACGGCCTCCACTGGACAATACGCTGGGCGCTGGTTTGACCCCAAGTTCAAAAAAGATGAAGACGACGCGGAAAAACGCGATACACGAATTTGGGATGCCGAACAAGCACAAGCCATTGTGCAAGCTTGTGTAGGGCAACCTGGAGTCGTGACCGAGGAATCCAAACCCTCCAAACAACAGTCTCCTGCCTTGTTTGATTTGACCACGCTTCAACGCGAAGCCAACTCTCGCTTTGGTTTTTCTGCTAAAACCACGCTGGCTTTAGCACAAACCCTCTACGAGCGTCATAAGGCCTTAACCTATCCACGTACAGACTCTCGCTACCTACCTGAAGACTACCTGCAAACGGTCAAAGATACGGTACAAGCTATTGCCGAAGCTGGGACAACAGCCTCAGCTTCTGTCCAGCCTTTTGCACAACAAGCTCGCGATCAAGATTGGATAAAACTAAATCGACGTGTATTTGATGACAAAAAAGTTTCCGATCACTTTGCAATCATCCCTACATTGCAAGTGCCTCGTGAGCTTAGTGATGCTGAGTTCAAAATCTATGAGCTCGTCACTCGTCGTTTTTTAGCTATGTTCTTCCCAGCCGCAGAGTTCCGTATCACCACACGTATCACACGAGTCAACGAGCATCACTTCAAAACCGAAGGAAAGGTCTTAGTCAACCCTGGTTGGCTCAGCATCTATGGCCGCGAAGCCCAAACCAGTGAAGATAGCCTCATCGCCGTACAAGCCAACGAAAGTGTTCAAACAGAACATATAGAAGCCCGTGCCCTGAGCACTAAACCTCCAGCCCGCTTCTCTGAAGCCACCCTACTTTCAGCAATGGAAAGCGCTGGGAAGCTTGTTGATGATGACGCTCTACGCGAAGCCATGTCCGAACGTGGTTTAGGCACACCAGCGACTCGCGCCGCTATTATCGAAGGTTTACTTAACGAAGGCTACCTACGTCGCGAAGGACGAGAGCTCGTCCCAACAGCTAAAGCCAAACAACTCATGACACTGCTCGCAGGTCTAGGCGTCCATGAGCTAACCTCACCCGAGCTCACTGGAGACTGGGAGTACCGCCTAAAACAAATCGAGCAAGGCCAACTCGACCGCGCCGACTTTATGGCAAAAATCGAGGACATGACCGAAGCCATCGTGCGACGCGCTAAAGAATATGAGCGGGATACCGTTCCTGGTGATTACGTCACTTTAGCTACGCCCTGCCCAGTATGTGGCGGCGTTGTCAAAGAAAACTATCGTCGCTATGCCTGTACCGCCTGCGATTTCTCTATCGGTAAGCACCCAGGGGGCAAAACCCTAGAAATCCACGAGGTCGAAGAACTGCTACAGAATCGCACCATTGGCCCTCTAACCGGCTTCATCAGCAAAATGGGCCGACCTTTTGCTGCCATTTTACGCATCAATGATGAAAACAAACTCGAATTCGACTTCGGCCAAAATGATGACGAAGACAACGAGCCGGTGGATTTTTCTGACCAAACCCCAGTAGGAGCTTGCCCAAAATGCAACGCCAATGTCTATGAACACGGGGTGCGCTACGTTTGTGAAAAAGCCGTTGGACCAGAAAAAAGCTGTGATTTCCGTAGCAACAAAGTCATCCTGCAACAGGAAATTTCCCGCGAGCAAATGCATAAACTGCTCACCGAGGGCAAAACCGACCTACTAGAAAACTTTGTCTCGAACCGTACCAACCGCAAGTTCAAAGCCTTTTTAACTCGTGACAGCAAGGGTAAAATTAGCTTTGAGTTCGAACCGCGTGCAAGCAAAGCCGCGAAAAAAACCACAGCAAAAAAAGCGGCAAAAAAAGCGACGAAAACGGCGGCAAAAAAAGCTGCTAAAAAGGTAGCGAAAAAAACCGCTAAAAAGGCAGCGAAAACCATCGCAGCCAAAACCTCAGAGGCCTAATACCGAATGGATCATCCTTCCGACCCTTGGCACGAAGTTCGCCGTTCCCCCCTTCATGGGCACGGCGTTTTCGCGCGCCGTCCTATTCCCAAAGGTACATATATTTTGGAATACGAGGGCGTGCATATCACCCAAGAGCAAGCCGATGCTCAAGAACCCTCAAACCCAGACGACCCGTTTCATACCTTCTTTTTTGCTATCAGCAACGGCATGATTATTGACGGTGGCAATGGGGGCAACGACTCACGCTATATCAACCACTCCTGTGAGCCAAACTGCGAGGGGCATGAAAGCGAAGACGGTAACCGTGTGTTTATTGTGGCGCTTAGAGACATTGCCGCGGGTGAAGAGCTGCTTTATGATTATGCGCTTACCATTGACGACAAAATCACTAAAACGCTTAAAAAACAATATGCTTGCTTATGCGGGACGCCCTCTTGTCGGGGCACCATGCTCGCTTTACCCAAGCCATCTAAAAAACAAAGAAAAAAAGCCAAAAAGAAAAAATGGCTGAAAAAAATCATACGCCAAGCAGTCCGCGAAGAGATTCAGGATTTATTACGTAATACGTAAAAAAATCAACACTCTTGCTTAAACAAACAAAAAACCGGATTTTCAAATCAAATCCGGTTTTTTTGTTGCTGCCACTCTAATAAGCACTATTACTGAAAAGCCGTTTCAATAAAGCTACGTAATTTTCTTGAGTGCAAACGCTCAGGCGGCATATCACGCACCAGCTCTAAAGCTCGTATCCCAATATGCAAATGCTGACCTACTTGCGTACTATAAAAAGCATTTGCCATGCCTGGCAATTTTAGCTCACCATGCAGCGGTTTATCAGACACACACAATAAAGTGCCATACGGTACACGAAACCGAAAACCATTTGCCGCAATCGTAGCAGACTCCATATCTAAAGCTATCGCACGCGACTGTGATAATTTACGCACAGGTTCAGACTGATCACTCAGCTCCCAGTTTCGATTATCAATCGAAGCCACCGTCCCTGTACGCATAATACGTTTTAATTCCCAGCCAGATAAGCCAGCCACCTCGGCAACCGCTTGCTCTAAAGCGATTTGAATTTCCGCCAAAGGTGGTACTGGCACCCATGTAGGCAAATCCTCATCTAACACTTTATCTTGTCGTACATATCCATGCGCCAAGACATAGTCACCCAAGCGCTGCGTAGTGCGTAAACCAGCACAATGTCCTACCATCAACCACGCAGACGGCCGTAATACAGCCACATGGTCTGTAATCGTTTTTGCGTTCGATGGCCCTACCCCAATATTGATCAGAGTAATACCACTATGCTTATCCCGCATCAGGTGATAAGACGGCATCTGCGGCAACCGCCCCGGTGGTGTGCCTTCGGTACGCCCTCCGGCATAAGTCACGACATTTCCCGGCTCAACTAGCGCGGTATACCCCCCTTTTTGCTCCATTAACATCTGCTTGGCCCAAGCACAAAACTCATCGACATAAAACTGATAGTTCGTAAACAGGACAAAGTTCTGAAAATGAGCGGGCTTCGTCGCCGTGTAATGCTGCAAACGATGTAAGGAATAATCCACACGCGGCGCCGTAAAAGGCGCCAAAGGCAATGGCTCCCCCTTTTTAGGCTGCCACGTGCCATTTACGATGGCATCATCCATATCCGCCAAATCGGGCACATCAAAATGGTCACGCAGCACATGCCCAGAGGACTCAGGATAAATCACGGGACTACCATCGCTGTCCCCCAAACAAAAATGCAAGGGAATGGGCTGACTGGACTCCCCGATTTCCACCGGCACGCCATGATTTTTAATCAGCAACCCAATTTGCTCCACTAAATAATCAAAAAATAAGTCTGGCTGCGTTACCGAGGTGGCATATAACCCTGGCTCCACCACATGCCCATAAGACAAACGGCTATCAACCTCTTGGTGGGTATCAACCCGAATCCGGATTGCAGGATAACACGCTCTATAGCGCTCCCCTGCAGGAAAACCATGACGCATACACTGCAAAAAATGCTCACGAATAAACTGTGTATTACGCCGATATAAATCGACCAAGCGCTGTGTGGCCGCCACTGGTTCCATGAATCCTTCGTACGGCTGTGCCGGAGGAAGACGCATAACATGCGTAGAGGCTTTGATCTCTTGCATAAAACGATCCTTTAGGGTGAGTGATAACGCTAATCTATCCCGCACAAAAACAAAAAACGGCGATCTACGACCGATTTCTTGTTTTTATGCGCGCCAGTCGATACTTAAAGTATCGAATCCACTAACTCAAATGAGTGTTCATTTCATGGGTTTTAGTCGCCATAATGAATAACAGGAGCAGACAAACTGCGTCACCATCATAGCAAAAACACTTCTCTTCATTATGACGTAACAAAGGGCTAATCATGACAAATCGTACGCAATGCCACCAACTACACATTGACAACACGCTCTATCAGTTTCTTCAAAACGAAGTACTACCTCATAGCGGCTTAGATAGCGATGCTTTTTGGGAGGGTTTTAGTCAACTGGTTCACGATCTAGCCCCCAAAAACCGTGAGCTACTCGCCAAGCGTGATGCTTTGCAAGAGCAACTGGATACCTGGCACAAAGCTAACCCTGGCCCCATCCAAGACATGGCGGCTTATAAAGACTTTTTGTCCGAAATTGGTTATCTGCTACCCCAACCAGAGCATGTGCGCGTACAAACTCAAAATGTTGATAGTGCGATTACTAGCCAAGCCGGCCCACAGCTTGTGGTTCCCATTACCAACGCCCGCTATGCCTTAAACGCCGCCAATGCACGCTGGGGAAGCCTCTATGATGCCCTATATGGCACAGATGCTATTCCTCATGCTGATGGCGCCGAGCCCACTGGCTCTTACAACCCAGTTCGTGGTGAAAAAGTCATTGCTTTTGCTCGCGACTTTTTAGATCAAAGCGTCCCACTACAACAAGGCTCGCACAAAAATGCCACCGCGTATGCCATTGTAGACGGGGCTCTACGCATCACGCTAGATGATGGCTCAACCACAACACTACAACAACCTGATGCGTTACTCGGCTACCGTGGGGATACCAATCAACCTGAAGCTATCGTATTTATCCATAATGGACTGCACTTTGAAATTCAAATAGACCGTTCTCACCCCATTGGCAAAGACGATGCAGCAGGCA
>JAAYRP010000277.1 GCA_012518715.1 Alcaligenaceae bacterium
CCGCCGGTCATACGATGCCCAAAGCCACTGATATTGTCATTGCGTAGGCTCGCTTGGACGCGATGTACTCCGTATTGAGCCCGGTAAATAGCCGCCACAGCGTTGGTATTGCGGTTGGTGTCCGTATAGGCCAACTGATGTGTGATGCGCTCCTCGAGACGCTCTACGATAAAAGCGAGCTGTTGATGGGCGCTTAAATCCCAATCGTTTTGCCAGCGATATTGCCGTTGTAGCGTACTAAGGCGACTGTCATAGGCAGGGGTTACTACTTGCTCTTTACTTAGACCAAAGCTTAAAGTGCTGAGCCAGTTAGCACCAAGGCGGTTTTGACTATAAAGATCATAGCTTTGTTGGCGGGTTTGGGTAAAAGCATGTTGGGGCGATTCGCCTGCATCAAAATCCCCATTGATGTAGTTGTTATACGCGTTTATTCCTATTTTTTGCCCAGTAGCCCATTCATAAGCGAGGGCACCACTAAGGCTATGACTTTGATAGCCATCTTTGTCAGGGTGAAAGCTGCCAAAGGGATGGTCTTTAGTGGTGCTGTTAAAACCTTTGCTATCAGCAAAGCTGGCGTTAAAGTTATAGCTGAGCCTTTCAGAGCCACCATCCATCCCTAAGTGGGTTTTGACGGTGCGGTGGCTGCCATAGCCAATCGATCCGTAGAGCTGGGCGGGCTGATGGGCAGCGCCTTGTTTGGTGATGATATTAATTACGCCACCAATTGCATCGGAACCATAAAGACTGCTTGCCGCGCCTCGTACAATTTCAATGCGCTCAATACTGGCTGGGTCGATCGCATTCCAGTTGGCGCCACCATTGACGCTGCTGTTGATACGCATGCCATTGATTAACACTAATGTATGGCGTGCCTCGGCGCCTCGGATCGATACCCCTGTGGTGGTTTGTGGACCACCGCTATTGTAAAATTCGATACCTGGTTGGCGGGCGAGGATTTCAGCTACGCTGTTCTGGCCTGCACGAGCGATTTCTTCTGCTGAGACGACACTGATATCGCCGATCGCCTCTTGTTCTGATTGGGGCGCACGCGCCGCGGTGACAACGATATGATCCAGCTCTTTGACAGAAGCTTGTGCAAAAACGGAAGCGGAAAGCAGACTAGCGAGTAGACTTAGACTCGGACGATAAAAAGAAAATTTCATGAATATACCTGCTGGGCGCGCGTCCCCGCACGCCATGAAAGTAAACCGTAAGCACGGATGATTCAGGTAGAAAACAAAGGCCAGTATCGGGCTTAGTGATGAGCTAATACCGTTGCGGGGGCAGCACGTTTTGCCGTTATACGGTTACGTTTCCTGTATAGGACTGAAAGTTATATAGAATCCGTTAGACTCTAGCGTTCGCCTATATAAACCTTTGCTTCTATGATGTAAATTCAGCGTAATGCTGTACTAAGGCTACAATTAAAACGTAGCTAAGGAAAGTGTGTGTACTGGATTAGCTCACTTTCTATTTTTTGTTGCTTAATTGATACACTTTGTAGGAATTTACCGTGTCTTATCCTGCCGCTCCTTATCCTCTGGATTCGTATACTCGTGCTGCTGATTTTGTGCGTTTGCTTGGTGAACGTATTGTTATTTTGGATGGTGCGATGGGTACCATGATTCAACAATATAAGCTTTCCGAAGAGGATTTTCGTGGGGATCGCTTTAAGACTCACCATAAAGACCTGAAAGGTGACAATGAGCTTTTGTCCTTAGTACGCCCCGACATTATTCAAGCGATCCATCGCCAATATTTAGAAGCCGGGGCCGATGTGATTTGCACGAATACCTTTGGAGCAACCGCAGTAGCGCAAGGCGACTACGAGCTTTATGACATTGCTTATGAGCTCAACTTGGCTTCTGCTCGGTTGGCGCGGGAGGCCTGTGATGCGTATACCCAACCAGAGCAACCACGCTTTGTGGCGGGTGTCTTAGGACCACAACCTAAAACCGCTTCCATTTCCCCTGACGTCAATGATCCGGCCGCTCGCAACATCACTTTTGCGCAGTTGCGTGATGCGTATACAGAGCAATTGAATGGTTTGATTGATGGCGAGGTCGATATTATTTTGATCGAAACCATTTTTGATACCCTTAATGCCAAAGCGGCTATTTTTGCAGTGGAAACCGTGTTCGAGGAGCGTGGTATCCGTTTGCCAGTGATGGTGTCAGGCACGGTGACAGATGCTTCGGGGCGTATTTTATCAGGGCAAACGGTTGAGGCATTCTGGAACTCTGTACGTCATGCGCGCCCTGTGACGATAGGGCTGAACTGTGCGTTGGGAGCGGCGTTGATGCGCCCGTATATTGCAGAGCTATCTAAAATCTGTGATACCTATTTGTGTGTATATCCCAATGCTGGGTTACCTAACCCTATGGCAGAAACGGGCTTTGATGAAACCCCTAAAGACACATCCAG
>JAAYRP010000278.1 GCA_012518715.1 Alcaligenaceae bacterium
AGATAGTTTGGAAAGCGCACTTGGCTTAGCAGTTTGGTGCGTTTGGGGTCAAACAGGTGCGATTTGATGGCATGCATGGTGAAGGCATCGCGAGCACTTTGACTGAGCTGGGTATCGGGCAAACCCAATTGAATGGTGTCGGGGGTGCCTTGGGCTACCAAGTCAAACAGCAACTGCAAGGACTCATGAAAATAATACCCATTACGTTCGCTGTCATTGTGCAGCGGCATCAGCTCTAGTTCACGCAAGTGCTCTAGAGAATAGCTTTGCAGGTAGGTAGCATTTTGTACGGGCGCATAGCCCAACTCAGGCCGCGCCTCGATGTAAAACAAGAACAACAGGCGATACATAAAGCGCAAGCATTCCAAGGACAATAGGTCGGGATCCAGTTTGTTTTGTCCGCTGTAAATGCCTTTATTGTGAGCGCGGGCCCGCTCAATCAGTTGTTGGGCGGCTTCGTTGCCTAAGAGCTCGATGCTTTCTCGTAGGGCGTATTTCAAATCCTCTGACACACCATATGCATGTTTGTGGGCATTTTCATCGAGGGTGTCTAATAAACCATCTAAGAGGGATTCACGATGCAGCAAAACGGTGGTGGCTTTTAGGGTATCGCTATCGCGCCGGCTGAACAGTTCATACCAATCAAAACGCAGAACGCGGTTTTGCCCGTATTTGGTGCGGTCCACCAATAGCCATTGATACGGGCTGACTAGCAATACAAAACGGGGTGGACGGGGTTGGCTAAAGACCGCATCAGATAAACGTTTTTGCCAATCGGCTTCATCTGCCAAGCGGTAATCGCCCTGAGGGCTAAGGCTAGAGAGCTGCAAGCTATGAATGGGCAGAGCCAAGGGGTCGGTATCCAGCTCGTGCTCTAGGGCTTGGGCTTCGAGTACCCACACCAAGGGCTGACCTTGGGTGTCGTTGACCTCGGCCAACACTGGTAAATCGCAGTCAGCGTGCTCAATACGAATCAACTGGGGCGTGACGGTATAACCCAATACCCCAAGTAAACGCTGCAACCACTCTCGCCCCAACGGTAAACGAGCCAACGCATCGCTACGACCCAGGTCGGCGAGGGTTTCTAATCCTTCACGGGCCAAACCATTGATCTGAGCCCACGGTGTGCGCCACACCTGATCCAGATCTTTGGAGGTGACAGCGGCGGCGCGGGCTTCGGTTTCTTGTTGTTGCCACGCCTCTAGCACGTCTTTGACGTCACCACTAAAAATTTCCGCCAAATAATGTTGGCTGTAAAACTCGTTTTCGTTACTAATTCCAATCCACTGCGACATCGCCTTATCCTTTATGCAAAACCTGACCCGTAAACAACGCCACCACTTGTAAGTAAGGGATTTTTTCAATGAGCTGGGTATTTTCTAACCAATGCAGATAGTCATCAAACACCCTATTGATATGCTCAAGCTGATCTTCTTTTCTACGTAGTCGTTGACGTTCGGGAATTTGCAATTGGTCCATCGTTAGCTGTACATGCTCTACATGACGTGCTTTGAGTCGGTCTAATTCGCTCATTTGCTGATTAAGGCGTTGGTTTGAGCTGCTTTCATACTGCTGGCGCTGTACCTCGAACTGTGCCTTGGCATGCTCAATGGCGACTGGCAGTAATTGCTGTAGCTGCGCTTGATCATCGGCGCTATAGGCTGGGTTTACCCATTGCTCTACATTCAAGAGCTCTAGAAAACGCGGCAGGCTACAGCTATTGACCACTTGCCCTGCCTGTATCTGCACTGCGCACCACAGCTGTAAGTGCATTTGCCCACGGCGATTTGGGTAACCGCCTTGGAGCAAGACCCAGTGTTCGTCTGATGTCAGCTGCTGAGGTAGTCGAATAATAGGCGCGGTATGACGCCCAAATGCACTCAGCACACGGTCTTCTAGCCACTCCATTACAGGGTGTAGGGGCCATAAGTACTGCACCGTAGACCACGCACTGTCTTCGTCACGCCCCTGCTGCAGGGACTCATTGATGACCTTGACATCACTGCTGAGAACGAAGCGGTTATCCGCTGGCCAGGCTTCGCGGGGAAACTGATTACGTCGTTGCCGAATGGCCTCGTTGGCAGTAAGCCGAATGGTGTTGGGCTGCAGATCGACTTGTAAGTCGACGTGCTTTTCTTGTTGGAGCCAACGCAAGGCCGTTTGGGCATAGTCCATGTCTTTGGCATAAAGCCGGCTTTGTCGCCCCCGCATTTCCTCTAGGCTACGACCCATGTTGTCAGGAATAAAAGCCTCTAGGCTGTCGGTACTGCTTTGGCTGTTGTCATCCAGAAAATCAGCAAACAAACTGGCTAAATCTAGCTCCGCCTCTGCATTGGCTTGCACCGCCTCCTCGTTACGCTCGATAAATTGGGCGGTGCGCTCCTCGCCCTCTTCTTGGCTAAACTCGGATGGGTCACCAATGTTTTTACCAGCCTGCGTGTCTTTTTCAATCAGCACCTCTAGGATGCGATTATCGCCCCTAATTTTTGGGTTTTGGCTCTCGGTGAGCAAATACCGAATCTGTGGGGTTTGGGTTTGACCATAGCGGTCAATACGACCATTACGCTGCTGAAACACCATCAATGACCACGGAATATCAAAGTGCACCAAACGGTGGCTAAGGTGATGCAAGTTGATGCCCTCGGAGGCCACATCAGAACACAACAACAAGCGCAGCGGACTATTCAGATTATTAAACTGTTCAATTAATTCTGTGATTTCACTGTCACGCATATCCCCTCGCAGCACCGCCACTTGATTCGCACGTAAGTTGCAATCTTTGGGTAGGTGTTGCGCTAAAAAACTTAGCGTGGGAATACTTTCTGTAAAGAGCACCAAGCGATCAGCACTGTCTTTGGGCTTCCAGCCAAAAGCCTGTCCCGCCTCGTCTTGTCCGTTCAATAAGCGAACGACTTGTTGGTATTTACTAAACTGCGCAGGACGAATGGCTTTGGCGCTGTCTTCAAGCGCATTAAGCTGATCCAAATCGTGGCGTAGATCGGCTTGAGACGGATCTTGTTGCAAGCGTTTAGCCAAACGCTTCTGACGATTGGCAATCATACTTAGCAACGCTGCTGGACTAGAAAACAAGGCCTTGGTCAGTGTGGTTCTAAACAACTGCCCAGCTCCGGTGCCATTAAGCGTTTTAAACTGGCTCTGAGCTAAGAGCTCGTACAAATGCTCTTCGGCTACTGAGGCCGGCGTTTTAATGGTGCTGATTTCACGCTCGGGAAAGCTACCCCCTAACTGGTCCCGTACATCATCTTTAAAACGCCGTATCACCAAGCCTTTGTCTTTAAAGTCCTCTTGGGCATAATCGCTAGCATCGGCAATAGCGGTGGGATCCAGCATATTCATCAGGCTGGCAAAACTTTCTGGCTTTCCATCGTGCGGTGTGGCCGACAACATAATAAGCGTGTCAGATCGGGTCGCGAGCAATTTGGCTAGTTGAGCCCGTTGAGAATGGCTGCTGCGCTCGGCCACATTATGGGCCTCATCAATAATGATGATGTCCCAATAGGCTTGCTCTAAATAATGTCTATAGACTTTGTCTTGTTTAAGTGTGTCTATAGAAATAATAGAGCGATCAAAATAATGAAAGGGATTGTGATTGCTGGGAATACGATGGCGTACGCGTTGCAAGCCATGGGAATCTAAACGGGTTAAACCAATACTAAAACGGCTCCAGAATTCCTGTTGAAATTGGCTGAGCATGGATTTAACCGCTAACACCAAAATCCGTTTACCACGCCCGCGTGCAATTAATTCACTGGTTAAAATGCCCGCCTCTAGGGTTTTACCCAAACCCACACTGTCAGCAATTAAAATACGGGCCCGTGGCTGCGACAAGGCCTGATACGCGGGCTCCAGTTGGTACGCAATCACATCCATTGCCGCCTGCCAGCCCACGTACACTTTAGCGTCTTGCGGCACAGAACGCCGCATCAGAGTGTCAATATACAAGCGACTGGCGCGATAAGAGTCTGAGTCATCATCCACTAACTGCGTGTCCTCGGGCTGCAAAATGCGGATGTTTTTTTCTAAACTCGTTAGAAAATAGGCCTCCCTGCCACTGACTAACTCAGATAAACCATCACAACTTAATAAATAATTATTATCCGAGGTTTGGTCTACGCGTTTAATGCGCCATTCAGCATCACGCACTTCTATTCTGGATCCGGGGGCAAAAAGCTTGGGGCCCATGATGACTCTCCCGTAAACACGATATAAAATAACCAATGTTACTAGATATGATAAATTAATCCAAGCTTATACAGAGAAATAAGACTGACGTGATACTGTGAGTTAAATTTAATAGTTATGCAGATGCCAATAATCAAGGTTCAGTACTAATAACTTCTCTTTCTCAAATTTAATATCGAAAGGATTATTACTATGCTCGAAAGTCAGAAAAATTTCGCTATATATTTAAAAAAATTGCATGGGTTGCTTAATGATTATGCATTTTCTTTCGATCAAACATTACTCGAAAAAGTGTTAGAGACTGAACTTGTTGCGTAGACCGTAGACTTACCGTCAAGCGCACAGTTCATAACTAGAGACTTTTGCCGAGCTTTCTTCGAAAAAGGATCTAAGTCAGGTATACAGGCTAAGCATGCAGTGAAACTACAAATCCAACTTACTGCACTACATGCCGCAACCCAACCAGAGGACATGGGCGCTCCTAACTGGAAGCTCCATAAACTCAAGGGCAACAACCCCAAGGGCCAATCAGTCGAAGAACATTGGGCCATATCTGTTAGCGGCAACTGGCGGCTAACCTTTTACTTTGAAGGTGAGGACGCCATACTGGTGGACTACCAAGACTATCACTAGGAGAAATACCATGCGTATGAATAATCCAGCACACCCAGGTCTCGTGCTACGCGAGTACCTAGGTGATCTAAGCGTTACTGAGGCAGCGTCACGTCTAAGAGTGACTCGAGCAGCACTATCTAGAATCTTAAACGGCTCAACAGGCATCTCTGCTGATATGGCTCTGCGTCTTAAAGACGCTCTAGGCACAAGTGCAGAAATGTGGATCCAGATGCAAGGGCAGTATGACCTATGGCAAGCTGAACAAAAGGAGCGGCCAGTTGTAAGGTCGTTTCATGAGCCTGCTCACGCTTAGCACAACAAAAAAGCCCCACTCCTTACCCAGCACCATTGCATTAGTTTTCCTCATGTTATATTGAAAAAACATCGCCACACTCCCTCTATAAAAAGAATATTATTCATGTATTGGTATTCATTCTCATCACCATAAATGACGCATGGTGATGTTTGTTTAGAGGTATTACATGTCACTGTTTCGCTCACTCCCCCCTTTTCGTGCTGATGTTGTTGGGAGTTATTTGCGTCCCGAGGCGCTTAAGCAGGCGCGCCACCATTTTCAACATGGCCAACTCTCCGCTACTGAATTGCGCGCAGAGGAAGACAGAGCCATTCGAGATAGCGTAGAGAGTCAATGTGGTTGCGGTTTGCAGGTCATCACTGATGGTGAACTTCGTCGCACCTGGTGGCATTTCGACTTTTTTGATGGTCTTGAAGGAGTCGAGCGTTACGATGCCGAGTCCGGTATCCAATTTTCTGGCGTGCAAACCAAATCACATAACGTACGTGTAACGGGTAAGGTCAGATTTGGTGATCACCCGATGCTTAAAGACTTCGAGTTCTTACAGTCCTTAGAGTCTGGCGCCACACCCAAGATGACCATTCCTAGCCCTAGCGTGCTGCACTTCCGTGGTGGTCGCAATGTGGTCAGCCCTGATGTTTATCCCGACTTGTCTGAATTCTTTGATGATTTAGTTCAAACCTATCGTGATGCCCTTGCTGCTTTCTATGCCGCAGGCTGTCGTTATCTGCAGTTGGATGACACCGTATGGGCGTACTTATGCTCCGAAGAGCAAAAGCAATTGGTTCGTGAGCGTGGTGATGATCCGGATGAACTGGCTCGCATTTACGCCGATGTACTCAACCGTATCTTGGAAGGCAAACCTGATGATTTGGTCATCGGTCTACACGTGTGTCGTGGTAACTTCCGCTCCACTTGGATTTCTTCTGGTGGGTACGAGCCCGTTGCCGAGTTACTGTTTGGCTCCGTCAATGTGGATGCGTTCTTTTTAGAATATGACAACGATCGTTCCGGCGACTTCCGTCCCTTACGCTTTGTTAAGCCCGGTCACCAACAAGTGGTCTTGGGCTTAGTCACCACCAAAACCGGTGAGCTAGAGGAAAAAGAGCTGATTAAGGCGCGTTTACAAGAAGCCGCTCAATACGTTCCTTTAGAGCAAATTTGTCTCAGTCCTCAGTGCGGTTTCTCCTCCACCGAAGAAGGCAATAACAT